>JAXKFZ010000026.1:0-3346 GCA_036550635.1 Collinsella sp.
CAGCAGTCAGCGCAGTACTCCAGGAAGGCGTACACGTCACGCCAGGCGATGACCTCGAGCGGGTCCTTGCCGTTAACGTGCAGGTTGCGCATGGCGTTGATATAGAGCTCGTCGGCTTCGGACTCGATGGTGTTGATCTGGATGACGAGTTCGCGCAGGGTCTTGGACTTGCGGTAGTTGGGCAGCTCGACCATCAGGTCTTTCATGGCGCGGCAGGCGTCAGTCACCTTGTGGGCGATGACGATGGCGTCGGGATGGATGCTCTGGATGTTGGTGAAGTAGACGCGCTGCACGACGCCCTCGATGCGGTCGAGCACGGTGTCGAGCGCGCAGCTCATCAGATCCAGATCCTCGCGCTCGAGCGGGGTGATAAAGGCGGTGAGCAGGGCGTCTTCGAGCTCGTGGTGCTTCTTGTCTGCCGCATGCTCAATCGCATGCATCTTATTGAGCATGTCGTGAATCTGCGCGGGATCGAAGTTCTCAAAAATCTTGGTGAGCAGCTCTGCGGCCTGGACGGCGAGGTCGGCGCAAGCGACGTAGTTGTCAAAGTAGAACGAATCGGGTTTCTTTGCCATGGGTGGGTCCTTTCGAGGCGAAGACGGGTGGGCGAAGTGTTGCGGTCCGGATGGACGTTCGGTTTGATTAGAGGAACATCATGAACAGCTTGGCCATGACAAAGCTGATGAGTCCGCAGGCGGGGAAGGTGAAGAACCAGGTGAACATCATGTCCTTGACGACTCCGAAGTTGATGGCCGAGAGGCGCTTGACGGCACCGACGCCCATGATGGCGCAGGTCTTGATGTGTGTGGAGGACACGGGGATGCCGGTAAGGGTGGCAAGCAGCAGGTTCGCGGCGCCCGCGAGGTCGGCGGAGAACCCCTGATACTTCTCGAGCTTAACCATGCTCTGGCCGACGGACTTGATGATGCGCTCACCGCCCACGCTGGTACCGATACCCATAGTGGCCGAGCACAGCAGCATAATCCAGATGGGGATGCCGGCATCGCCGACGCTGGTCTGGCCGTTTGCGAAGGCCACGCCTAAAAAGAGCACGCCGATGAACTTCTGTCCATCCTGCGCGCCGTGCATAAAGCTCATGGCCGCAGCGCTCGCGATCTGAGCGTATTTAAAGAAGACATTGGCACGTCGCCTGTTGGCGGCGGCGAAAAGAATCGAGACGAGTTTGCACAGGACCCAGCCCATGACAAAGCCCAGGCCGATGGAGAGCGCCAGGCCGTAGATGACCTTCATCCACTCGTGGACGTTGACGCTGCTCGCGCCGCCGAGGGCGATAGCGGCACCGGTCAGGCCGGCGATAAGGCTGTGGCTTTGCGAGGTGGGGATGCCAAAACGCGACGCTGTGGCGCCGTAGACGACGATGGAGAACAGCGCCGCGCATAGGCAGGCGAGCGCCATGGTGCTGTTTCCGCCAAAGTCGACGATATGTGAGATGGTGTTGGCGACGCTCGCGTTAAAGTGCGTCATGATGAGCACGCCGAGGAAGTTGAATGCGGCGCTCATGAGAATGGCGGCGCGGGCGGGCATGCAACGCGTAGTGACGCAGGTCGCGATGGCGTTGGGCGCATCGGTCCATCCATTGACGAAGATGGCGCCCAACGCGAGGATCACGGTGACGGCAAGGACTGGGTTCGACACAATTTGGCCGAGGAAGGTTGAGAACGTTACGTCCATATATGGGCTTTCTCGAAGTTTGCAGACACGTTACAAAAACATGATAAATCGTATCACCTCCTGCGGGTTTCTTTACCGAGTTCTGATGGGAGAAGTGAATTTTTTGGCACTAATATTGAATATTAGCCCTGTTGACCGCGGGTGTTCTTTTTGCTAACACACCATGAGGACACGTGTGCGTGCCCCAACATCCCAAAACCACAGTCTGTTCGCTTTACAATATGCAAACATGCGTTCGATAATAGGAGGCATGGAATATCGACAGACAGATGGCAAAACTCGGCGCGTGCACAAGCAGTATGTGGACGTCGTGGCTCGCATCCTCGCGGGCGGACAGGTCGTGCCGGTCACCGTCTGCTGGGTCGACGGTCGTTGCTTTACGATTGACGAAATTATCTCGACCACCGGGTTTGGCCTGATGGTCCACGGCATCCGTACGGCAACCTATAAGGTGCGTTTTGGCGGGCACGCGACCGAGTTGTATCTGGAGGACCAGACGCGCGAGCGGGCGGACGGCTCGCAGGCACACGTGATGCGTTGGTGGGTCTGGGCCTTTGATCGCACGCTCGAGGGCGAGCGCCGTAGGTAAGGACGTACGGCATTCGGGTACAATGACAGGAATCTTGTCAGCTACTGCGCTGTCGCGGCGCTTTTGAAAGGACGAAATTATGAACGATATTCAGGGCTATCAGAACGGCCCCATCGAAACCGGCGCAAGCCGTGCCAAGGAGATGTCGCCGCGTGCGTATAATCTTGCCATGTCTGCCCTCATCTTCTTGGGCTTTTGTGCCATGGGCGTCGGTGCTTACTTTACGAGCACCATGTCGTTTGCGCGCATGATGATGAGCGGGGCTGCCCTACCGCTGGTTTTTGGCTCGTTTATTTTGACCATCGTCGGCATGGTCATGATGTCGGCCGCCGCCAGCAAGCAGTCCGTGGGCCTGTCCCTTGTGGGCTACGTAATCTTTGCGAGCACCTTTGGCCTGACCGCGTCGTTTGGCCTTGCCAACTACGACCTGCCCACCATCAACACTGCCTTTATCGCCACGGCCGCCATCACCTTTGTCTTTGGCGCCTTGGGCGTGACGTTCCCCAAGTTTTTCCAGCGCGTATATGGCATCGGTTTTGGCATTCTGCTCGCTACTATTCTGGTTGAGATCGTGCTGATGTTCATGGGCGTCTCACAGACCATCACCGATCTGATCGTGATCGTGGTGTTCGCCGGCTTTATTGGCTACGACACCTATGTTGCCACGACGGTGCCGCCTACGCTGCCCAACGCCGTGCTCATGGCGTCCAATCTGTTCGTGGATATTATCAACGTGTTCCTGCGCATTCTGAACATCCTCGGCCGTCGCGACTAGTGGCGAATTGCGGCGGTGCTTGCCGTGCGTGCAAATCGATGCGAAAGGCGGTCCTTCGGGGCCGTCTTTTTTGTACGCGGCGGGGTATCATGGATGGGAAAAGCCGATAGCGGCAGAGACCGAGAAAGGTGACCACTTATGGCAGACGTCGACAACAGGAACCGTAACCGCAGGTCCAACCGAGCGGGTCAGCCCAATCCCAAGCGCGAGGCCCGTGCCAAGGCCGCCGAGCGTCACGTGGCAACTGTGTCCGAAGCGTGCGCCAAGGATATCGAGCGTTCGCTTGCCGG
>JAXKFZ010000158.1:0-6035 GCA_036550635.1 Collinsella sp.
CCCCTTATGGAGGTCGGCTTTACCAAGGACGAAGAGCGCGAGCTGCTGCGCGCATGGGGTTATCCCGTTTGGAACCTGCCGGCGGGAGCATGTCTTGCCACGCGCGTCCCCACGGGCGAGGAGCTTACGCGCGAGAAGGTCGATTTAATCCGCGACTGCGAGGATTACCTGCACGGTCTTGGTCTGGCGCAGGTGCGCGCACGTCTCGTCGGCGGCTGCATGCATATCGAAGCCGCTCCCGCAGACGTCGCAAAGATCGCCGCCCTCGGCGGCACCACGGTCAACGGCGAAGGCAAGGCCCCGCTGCCCGCCGCCATCGAGTCCGCCCTGCGCGAGCTGGGCTGCGACCACGTCTCCCCCGAGGTCACCCCCTACATCCACGGCAACATGAATTAGTAACCTGCCAAAAAGGGACAGGTTTATTTTGGCAGGTTTTATCTGGGGAAATATCGCTAGACAGTCGCCCCTCTAGCACCCATCTAGCTTCGAGAGACACTAGAAGGGCGACCCGGCTGCATCTACTTCTTCCGATATCGGCGGTTACGGCTCGTCGATGAACCCATTACTTCGATGAGTCCTTTATCCGCCATTTTTGGCAGATGGTAACGGACAGACGAAATTCTGACCCCCGATGCAACCGCTATTTCTCGCGCCGTCATATCCACTTCGGCGCTGAGAGCCTCCAGGATCCTATCCGCTGTCGAAGCTGACGATTCTCTGCTCATATCGATAATCTCAAACGTGTCTTTGCCACATTTTGACAGGACATGTTTATCGACAAGATTCCCGCAGATCAGGCGAATGTCATCCGAATCCCACTTCAGGGCCTCTCGTATTTTTTGAACATCGCATACGCACCCATGCTCCCGCATAAACATGAGCAATGTTTCCTCGCGATCCGTCAGCTCGGTGCCCACATGGCTCTGAATCCACGTGCGGTTTTCAGCAAGCTCCGCCCCGTGCCGGGAAAGCAGCACCGTAAACGAATCGGCCTTAACGATAAATTTCGGCCTTCCAAGCGAACGAGACTCCATCTCGCGAATCATAGCCGGGATACCAGATCCCTGGCTTTCTGCAACGGGCCCCTCGGCATGCTCTAACGGCGTCGCCCCCATTAGGCTCATGAGCTTTGGGTTTCGGCAGCGCGATTCCCCGTCTGCAAGATTGTCCACCGTCTTTCCGCCCCAAAGCCCACCGGGGTTTTTGATCTCTATTCTGTCTGGATAGATATCGACACTCACGGCCTGCCCCACAAACATGGGCGAATATTCTCGATGGATGCAGGCGTTTGCCAAGGCCTCGCGCAAAACCTCCTGGGGAACTTCCCAATCCTCCCTTCTGCCAGCGCCTTGCACTATCGCCGCTTTGCGCAAGTTCCGTCCAATCGCGACAAGGGCATCTTCGATGCAAGCCGGAATCGGGCCATCGCACAACTGGCGGTCAATAAACCGGGGTTGCCCGGGTGCAGATTTTTCCACATCGGAATGAACGGCGACATCAATCATGAGTTTGGGATAGAACTGCTGGGGGTAAATTCCCGCCGACAGAAGCCCTGCGAGCTTCACCGCACCATCCTTTGTAGTGATATTGAGTCTGACCAGCTGCTTTTCCAGCGTATCGGCCCCGCGCAAAACGCGGGGGGTCTGCAGCCGGCGATTTGCGATAATAGACCGCACGACATCTGGATCCAAATCCTCGACTGTTGCCTCCGAAACCACCGTGCCGTCTGCATCGCTCGGAAGCAACGCACTCTGCAGCTCATATAGCTCAGCGGGTGACATCTTGATATCTTTATCATCCACGCGCTTGTAGCTACCGTTCTGCACGCCGCGCGCGCCGATATAGCAAGGCTTCGCTTTAAGCTCAAGTTCAAAGATGCGCACCAGAAGCACCTGGAGCCCGTCGACCTCGCCTCGATCAAGCTCGTACCGTGGCGCATGGGTCACCACTGCCGCTGAGCCTCCGTCTCCGATACCCGAAACAAACTGATCGCGCACCCTATCGATAGCAAAGTTAGCCGAAGGAACAAATCCTTCGGCTTCGTTTAGGCCCAAAATAATGAGCCCACCCGCAGTGTTCGCAAAAGCGCTCACTGTCTCCCATACGTCTGCGCTCAATTTATTCGTGCAGGCTTTAACTTCTACCGATGCGTCATCAGTCCCCCGCCTGCGAAGGCGCTCAACGATAAGGCCAAGAGGTTCATCCAGCAGCATTGGCATTCCGTCTCTCTAAAACGATAGATTTATCTCTCTAAAGTATAGTATATCTCTCTAACTTTAGAGAGATAAGCACCTTATTTTAGAGAGACATTTAGAGAGATGTATCGAATTCACTGTTAGATAGCCCAATGTTATCTCTTTAACTGGCTTTCTCTTTAGAGAGACAATTAGAGAGACGAGCGCGACCTCTCTAATCAAGGGCACCACTCTTTAAGGTGCACACTCCCTAACCGTGCCCTAAGTTGCGGTGAAATAGTCCCCCGATTAACCTGCCAAAAAGGGACAGGTTTATTTTGGCGGGTTTTATCTGGGGAAACGCAAAATAGCCCCACATACACAACCACCGCAGCTCCATATGAGGCAAATGAATCAGTAGCGTCTATCCCAAATCTTGAGTATTTGTTCGACAGAACGGCCCCTGCCGGCTCCTGCTAGACTGGTAGATTCCCAACCGTCCATCCAGGAGCCGCAATGTCGCGCAAGTCCGCCTACAAGCAAGTACTTTCCATCGGCGCCGCCGTGGTGCTGGGGTTTGCGCTGTTCACAGGGTCGCTCGACGGAGCGCCCAAGTTGTTGTCGCCGCAAAGTGATGAACAGGCGGCAGCTCTGGCCGAAAAACAAAACGAAAGTCCCAGCCGCACCGACGACGAGGCGGACCTGGTCGATCGGCTCGAATCAGGAACGGCGAGCTCCCCGGACCCTCAAAACAGCCAGGACTCTGGCGATGGCTCCGATTCCGCCACAACCGACACCGGCGACGGCGCTTCCGCGGACAGCGCCGCCACCCCCATCGACGAGGTCGAAAACCCCGACCTCAACCGCGCCCGCGGTGTTTATCTCAGCAGCATTCCCGACTACGCCGGCAACCCCTACGTTGCCCTGCGCGCCGACAGCACGCACCCGCTCGGCACACCATCATTCACGCTCGATGAATACGAGCGCGCTACAGAAGAGGGTTGCTTTAAGAAGTTCTCCAAGCTTGACAGCCTGGGCCGCACCCGCAAAGCGCTCGCCTGCGTGGGCCCCGAATCACTCGGTCAAGGCGAGCGCGGCGATATCTCGCGTATCCATCCCGCTGGATGGCGCCAGCAGCGCTACGACTTTATTCCGGGCCAGAGCCTCTACAACCGCTGCCATCTCATCGCCTGGTCGCTCTGCGGCGAAAACGCCAACCGCAAGAATCTCCTCACCGGCACGCGTTATCTCAACGAGACAGGCATGCTGCCGTTTGAGGAGCAGATTCTCGGCTACATCCGCGAGACGGGCAACCACGTGCTCTATCGCGTCACACCCATGTATAACGAAGAGGAACTTGTCTGCCGCGGCGTGCGCCTTGAGGCGCAATCGGTCGAGGACCACGGCAAGACCCTCTGCTTCCACGTGTACTGCTACAACCTGCAGCCGCACGTGCAGATCGACTACGCCACCGGCCGCAACCAGGCATCCGGAGACTAGTGCCGACCGCACCGCCCGTAACCCAAAAATGATTCGTTTTCCTCCGTCCCCATGGGATCAAAAAAGGCCGCCCTGGATTACCCAGGGCGGCCTTTTCGTCAGCGTCCACATTGCAGGCAAAACCACACGCTACTTGGCGCGGCCCTCCTCATAGCGCTCGACCAGCTTGGCCTGAACATCGTAGGGAACCTGCTCGTAGCCAGCGGGCTTCATGGTAAAGTCACCCGTGCCGCGCGTGATAGAGCGCAGGCGCGTCGAATAATCCGTCAGCTCTGCCAGCGGCGCCTGGGCAATGACCACGGTGTCGCCGCGCTCATCGGTCTCCATACCCGTCACGCGACCGCGCGATGCCGAGATGTCGCCCATCACAGCGCCGGCGTAGCTTTCGGGAATAGTCACCGTGATTTCCTCGATGGGCTCCAGCACCACCGGGTCGGCATCGGCGCACGCCTTGCGCAGGCCGATGCGAGCCGCCGCGCGGAACGCCATCTCGTTGGAGTCGACGCTGTGATACGAGCCGTCGTACACAGCCACGCGAATGCCCGTGAGCGGGTAGCCGGCAATGATGCCGTCCTTCATGGTCTCCTGGACACCCTTGTCCACGGCGGGGATGAGCGAGCGCGGGATGCGGCCACCCACGACCTCGTCTACAAACTCATAGCCATCGCTCGTGCCGTCGGGCCCAATGAGCGGCTCAACGCGCAGCCAGCAGTCGCCATACTGACCGGCACCGCCAGTCTGTTTCTTGTGGCGGCCCTGCGCGCTTGCCGTACGGCGAATGGTCTCGCGATACGGAATGCGGATCGGCACGCTCTTGGCCACGACCTTGGTGCGATCCTCCAAACGGTTGAGCAGCACCGAAACCTGCGCCTCACCAACGGCGGAGATAATGGTCTGGCCCGTCTCCTCGTCACGATCGATGCTCATGGTCGGATCGGCCTTGCAGGCCTTCTCGATAAACGTGTAGAGCTTCTCTTCGTCGCCGCGATTCTCGGCCTCGATGGCGATGCGGTACTGCGAGTTGGGGAACTTAAACGCCGCAGCCTCGACCTTGCCGGTAATCGAGAGCGTATCGCCCGTCTCGGCCGCCAGCTTGGGTGCCACGATAATGTCGCCGGCATAGGCGTGACCGACCTCGGTCATGTCGCGGCCGCACATCACATACAGGTGAGCCAGACGGTCGCCCTTGCGCGTGCGCGCGTTGACCAGCTCAAGGCCCGGCTCAAGCGTACCCGTCAGCACCTTAATAAAGCTGATGCGACCCTGCTGCGGATCGGCCAGGGTCTTAAACACAAACGCCACCGGACGATCATCGTCGCTTGAAATCTTGAGCGAATCGCCGTCGATAAGCGGCATCTCGCCGTAGTCGGTCGGCGCCGGGAAGTATGTGGCGATGTCGTCCATCAGCGAGTTGACGCCCTGCTCCTTAATGCAATCGCCCGCAAAGACCGGCACAAAGATGCGCTCGGCGATCGCCTTCGACAGCAGGCCTTCAAGCTCCTCCTGCGTCAGCGTCTCCTCGCCTTCCAAGTACTTCATCATCAGTTCATCGTCAGCCTCGGCCACCAGCTCGCACAGATGGTCATGGGCTTCCTCGGCCTGGGCACGATACTCCTCGGGAATCTCCGACTCAACGGCTTCGGTGCCGTTGCAATGGCGCGCCTTCATGCGCACCAGGTCGATGATGCCGTCAAAGCCCTCGCCCTCGCCCCAGGGAAGGGTCACGGCGCCCAGGCGCGTGCCAAAGCGCTCTTGCAGCAGGTCCATCGTGGTCGCAAAGCTGGCCTCGGAGCGCGACAGGCGGTTTACGAACACCGCACGCGCCAGACGCAGGTCCTCGGCGGCATACCAGAGCTTAACCGTCGTAGGCTGCGGGCCAGCCTCGGCGTCGACCACAAACAGAGCTGTCTCGCAAACACTCATCGCGGCAAAGGCGTCGCCGATAAAATCGGGGTAGCACGGGGCATCGAGCACATTGATGCGCGCGCCCTTCCAGTCGATCGGTGCAATGGTCGTCGAGATGGAAAATGCACGCTTGACCTCTTCGGGGTCATAGTCGAGCGTGGGCTTGGTGCCGTCGTGGCCGCCCAGGCGGGCGGTCTTGCCGGAAAGGTGGAGCATGGCCTCGGCGAGTGAAGTCTTGCCCACCCCGCCTTGGCCTACGAGCACCACGTTCCTTACGTTACCGGTCTTGGGAGCACCCATGATGACCTCCTTGCAGGGCCGCGCGCAATGCGCGACGCCAACGGGGAGAGTTCGCGGTCGGTGCCATCCCGGGAGCAGCATGGTCGGCAGCCGAGCCGACTCACCCTCCAAATGTCCTATGCCACCACCCTACCCTCACGGGCGACCGTCCATGCA
>JAXKFZ010000159.1:0-1684 GCA_036550635.1 Collinsella sp.
CGCTCAAAGAACTCGATGTGGCTGATGTCGTCAAAGTTGACGATGGCACCCAGCTTGTCGGCGAGCTCAAAGTCGGCAGCCGGCGTGTCGTTGGACGAGAACATGATGTCGTGTCCCGTGATACCCAGTGAGCGGGCGATCATAAGCTCGGTATAGCTCGAGCAATCGCAGCCGCAGCCGTATTCGTTGAGAATGGAGATGAGCGCCGGGTTGGGGTTGGCCTTGACGGCAAAGTATTCCTTAAAGCCCGGGTTCCATGCAAAGGCGTCGCGCACTTCTTGCATGTTGCGGCGGATGCCTGCCTCGTCGTATAGATGAAACGGCGTGGGGAACTGCTCGACGATATGCTCGAGTGTCTCCTTGTCCACAAACGGCTGCTTGGCCGCATATGCCTCGTTGGGGGTCAATGCCATGTCCCGTAAACCTCGCTATCCAGACGGCGCCATCTGCGCATCGAATCCGCATAGCGTGGACCCAATGTCCGGATAGCGCTCCCGCATTGCTGCAGACAGTCCTGTGGGTGTTTCCCACAGGCCCACCAGGTTGTTCGTGCCCGAAAAGCCCAGTTCGGCGGGTTTCGCCTCCCCACGGGGTCAAAGCCTGCCGGCTCGCCCGCGGCTCTTCGTGCCCGCGCCTCTATCAAGTGGTAAAGACCCTATCACGTTGCACTTTACCAAACAAGAGTATTCGTATATAACGTTTAAAAAATGCAGCAATATGCTGGAAACATGTGTGCCACAATCCTGTATCACAATAAGTTGCAACAGATGTGCCTCACGAAGGGATTCTCTATGACCGAGCTCCAAGAACTCCGTCGCTATCGCCGCGATCTCCATCGCATTCCGGAGCTCGATTTCGATCTTCCGCAGACTATCGCCTATATCGAGGGCGTGTTGGCGCCGCTCGCTTGCGAGGTGACCCATCCGTGTCCCAGCTGCGTCTGCGCTTTCTTCGACGCTGGCGTTGGTGCCGCGCGTGCCACGGCGATTCGCGCCGATATGGATGCGCTGCCCATCGCGGAGGCGACGGGAGCGGCCTTTGCCTCGATCCATCCCGGCAAGATGCACGCTTGCGGACATGACGGACACATGGCCATGGCACTTGCCGCCGCGACGTATGTCGACCGTACGATTCGCGAGCAGCCGGGCGCCATTAGGCGCAACGTTCTCTTTGTGTTCCAGCCGGCCGAGGAAACGACCGGTGGTGCCAAGACGGTATGCGAGAGCGGTGTGTTCGAGCGCTATGGGGCTGACCGCATTTTTGGCTTCCATGTGTGGCCCGATCTGCCTGCCGGCACGTTGGCGAGTTGTTCCGGTCCGCTGCTGGCGCGTTCGAGTGAGACACACATTCATATTCACGGGACGAGCATCCATATCGCTAAGACCTATGGCGTTCCGGTCGAGGAGTCGCACGATGCGGCGCTGGCGGCTGCCAAGTTCTTGGTTGCCGAGCGCGAACTGATGGACGAGCTGGGCACCGACGAGCCCTGTATCGGTAAGTTTGGTCTGCTGCAGGCCGGTACGGTTTGCAACGCGGTGGCGGGGGAGGCCCATGTGGCCGGAAGCCTGCGTGTGTTTACGGACGACATGTTCGACCGGGCGCGCGAAGGCGTGCGCCGCGTGCTGGACGATGCCTGTGCCGCAACGGGCTGCACGTATGATCTCGACTTTGCCGAGGGCTATCC
>JAXKFZ010000160.1:0-5042 GCA_036550635.1 Collinsella sp.
ACCCGGGCGGAAGCGTGTCGCAGGTCGTGGAAGCTGCCAAGCGCGATCTCGAGGCGTTGCAGCAGGGCGGTGTCGATGGCATTTTGATTACCAATGAGCTCTCGATGCCCTATGAGCAGCATGTTTCTCCCTCAACCCTTGCATCGATGGGCTTTGTAATCGGGGCTCTATCCCATGATCTGTCGACTCCTTGGGGAGCTGAGGCTATTTACGATGGCGATGCCACAATCGAGCTGTGCGCTGCCGTCGACGCGCAGTTCACGCGCTGTAATTTTTGCGGTGCCTGGGCCGGTGATCTCGGGCTGATTAACCGAGATTTCGCTCACACCATGCGTCGCAAGGCGGCGCTGCGCCTGGACGACCTCAAGCTTTTTCACTTCATCACGAGCGAGGGGGAGGTTTATCTCAACGACCGCACGACTGCGGACATTGCCGATTCACTTCTCTTTAATTGCCTACCGGATGCGATGGTCATCGGCGGTTCGGCTGCCGGTCGTGGCGCTTCGGGCGAGCTTGCCGATGAGGTCCGCGAGCGTGTTGACCAAGTACCTGTGGTATGTGGTACCGGTTGTCGCGAAAATACCGTGGCTGACGTATTTGCTCACTACGATGGCGCGTTTGTCGGCACGTGCTTAAAGCGCGACGGAAAGCTGGATGCCCCGGTCGATGTTGAGCGGGTAGCTCGTTTTATGGCTACCGCTCGTACGGCGCGAGGGGAGTAGGCACCTATGGCGCTCTATCTGGGTATTGATATTGGGACAAGCGCCTCTAAAGGCGTTTTAATCGATGATCGATGTAACATCGTTTGCCAGGCCTCTTGTGGACACGAGACGGAGAACCCGCGTGATGGATGGTACCAGCATGATGCGGAGGCAGTTTGGTGGGGCGATTTTTGCCGCTTGTCGCGCGAGCTGGTGGTGCGATCGGGGGTTAACGCGGCACAGATCGGATGCGTCGGCCTTTCCGCATTGGGTTGCGACTGCGTGCCGGTCGATACCGAGTGCAACGCGCTGGCGCCCGCGATTTTGTACGGAGTCGATGCACGTTCGAAGCCGCAGATTGACGAGCTTCTTTCCGAATATGGGTCAGATCGCGCACGCGAGCTTTTCGGACACGATCCCTGTTCGTCAGATATTGCTCCCAAGATCTTGTGGTTTAAGGAGAATATGCCCGAGGTGCACGAACGTGCCGCGAAGTTCCTGACGGCGTCATCGTTTCTGTGCGCGAAGTTGACGGGGCGTTTTACGGTGGACCGTTATTTGGCGGAGGATTTTCTTCCCCTATACGACCGCTACACCTGGAAGGTTGATGCTCGGGAATGTGCTCGTTTCTGCCGGCCTGACCAGATGGCGGAAGTAATGTCGGCTACCGATATTGCCGGGGTGATTACGCAGCGTGCGGCTGAGGCGACGGGGCTCGCGGCAGGGACACCTGTCTTAGTGGGAACGGGCGACTCTGGTGCCGAGGCCATTTCGACGGGTGTATTCCGTCCCGGCGATATGATGGTTCAGTTGGGGAGCGCGGCGTATTTCATCTACCTAGCTGATCATATGATTGATGATGCCCGCCTGTGGCCGGGGACGTTTATCATTCCCGGAACTTACGGGATCTGCGCGGGGACCAATACGGCGGGTGCGCTCACATCGTGGCTGCGCCAAGAGCTGTATCGCGACGCCGTAGAGGCCGAGGGCCACGGTGGCCCCGATGCCTATTCGGTTATGGCGCATGATGCCGCCGGTGTGGCGCCGGGTGCCGATGGGCTCCTGTGCCTGCCGTACTTTGCGGGGGAGCGTACTCCGCTCAACGATCCCGAGGCGCGCGGCGTCTTCTTTGGCCTGACCGGAAGGCATACGCGAGCCCATATGGTTCGCGCCGCCTTGGAAGGCGTCGCGTATACCGTTGCATCCCATGTCGACATTATCGAGCGAGAGCATGGACTGCCAATTGGGCGCATTATGCTTGTCGGAGGTGGAACCAAAAATCCAGTTTGGATGCAGGCCATCGCCGACGTATGCGGGCGCGAGGTCTCGGTTGCCAAGGTTACGGTGGGCGCATGCTTCGGTGATGCCATCATGGCAGCTCTCGCAGGTGGCGCCTATGCATCATGGGATGAACTCGCCCAAGTCCTTGGCGTTGCGCAAACAATCGTGCCCGATATGACTGCCCACGAGTTATATGTGTCGCGCCGCCATATCTTTGACGAATTGTATGCACGCAACTGTGATCTCATGCACGAATTGGTGTAATGCTGCCGAATTGTACTGCCTTCCAAAATAGGGACTGCGTTGTGCGATTCGCATGTCCCTTGGCATTTTTGCCCACAGGGGTTAGCGAAGGTCAAAAACAGAGTGCGCATTTGCTAAAACTGCCGACTCGATGCGCTTTGCGTCACAGTTTTTGAGTGAGGCAATGCGCATCGAGGTCCTTGTGAGCGATTTGATGAGCGACTGCGCGCTTGTCTCTATGTTTGGTTCGGCTGGCGCATCGGTCTCGAGCAGTAGACGGTCGAGTGGAATCTGTCGGGCATATTCGCGACCGCGCTTGGTGGCGAGCATGCGTTCGTTGACGGAAAAATAGCAGCCCGCATTACGCGCGCGGACGAGTTCGTCCGAAGTGCCGCTAAACCAGTGGAAGATGATAACGGGGGAGTCGGAGTTTGGGATGAGTAGTCCATGCGATTCGAGGACGTCCAGTACGGCTCCTGCTGAACGAACGGCGTGAATTGATATCACGCGCCCGGCAAGAGGGCACTGCACGAGTGTATCGCAGAGCCGGTCAAATGCCTGTATTTGTAGCGGCTCACTTCCGGCAAAACGAGCGGAAAAGTCGAGCCCGACCTCGCCAACAAAACGTTCTTGCGCGGCAATTTGGCAGAGTAGGTCAATTTCTGCGTTGCCGCATCGCTCGTCGGCGAGCCACCAGGGATGGAGGCCGATGCCCTTGATGACGGTAGGAGGGCGACGGGTTCGTCCATGTGCGTTAGCGAAGTCGCGTGGATCGACGCCGCAATCAAATAGACCCAAGCCCAGCGCCGTTGCCTCATCGGCAACAGCGTCCGGGTGAGCCATTAAATCAAGATGGCAATGTGCATCAAATAATCGGGGCTCCATCTCGGCGCGCTCCGCTAGTCCAAGCGCTGGCCATCGGCGCGCACGCGCTCGGTACCGCGGCCACTGATCTGGCGGATAACCTCGCCGGCGATCATCTGACCCATGATGGGCGGCATAAAGCTGGCGGTTCCCAGCTCGGTGCGCTCGTGGATGTTGGAAGGATCGCGGGGCTGTGTCTTAACCGATTCCTCGCAGCTAAACAGTACATGCAGGCTCTTGATTCCGCGCTTCTTGCATTCTTTGCGCATAATGCGGCTCATGGGGTCACGCACCGTATCGAAGATGTCGGCAAAGCGGAGGCACTCGGGATGGAGCTTGTTGGCCCCGCCCATGGAGCTAACCAAACGAATGCCGTGGTCCTGAGCGTATTTGGCAATGGTGAGCTTGGCCGAGATGGTGTCGATGGCGTCGACGACGTAGTCGAGCTTGCCGTCCGTCTGCTCCAAAACGCTCGCGAAGAAATCATCGATGTTGTCGCTCAGCAAGTATTCGGTGCGCTTGATGACGGTGGCGGCGGGATTGATGTCGTGGATCATGGCCTCCATCACGTCAACCTTGCGCTTGCCGACGGTGCTGTGAAAGGCGATGGCCTGGCGATTGATATTGCTGGGCGCGATGATGTCCTTATCCAGAATGACGAAATGACTAATGCCGCCGCGGGCGAGTGCCTCGCAGCAGTTGGAGCCCACGCCTCCGCAGCCGAGCACTAGCACCGTAGCATCGGCGAGCTTATCGAGTGCCTCGCGGCCCATGATAATCTCGAGCTTGGTGTCGCGTGTCTCGATGGCGGCTGCGGCTGTGGTCTCGGTCATAGATATCCTCCGATGGGGAGTCGGTCGTGTTTTAGCTATCGCCATTATAGGTATTATTGCGATTCCATTTGAGCCCTTGGGCTTGTTGAAATGGGATCGGGATTCGCATAAGATTGAAGCAGATGGCACCCGTTGCAGCGGGTTGGCCAACTCCGAAACACGTTTATGGCGTGAGAAGTGGCCGTCTTCGCATTGCGCGGGGGCGGCTATTTCATTCGACCTCCAATGTGGATGCCGAGCTCCACAGCCGCGATTACAAGCAATAACAACGTCAGGACATCGTCAATACTCATAGTCCATCTCCTTCTCGGGTAGAGGGAGCTGGCCCATCTGCTTCAACTTCCATTGTAGCTAAATACGAACGAATGTTCTATAGATGTTCCTGTATTAGATAATTAGACAAACATCTAAATATCGAGTATAGTGTGCGCGTCATGAGAGATGATGAGAGGAGGTCTTATGCCGGGAGAGGGCTTTAAGGCGCTTGCCGATCCAACGCGACGGCGCATTTTGGAGTTGCTGCGCGAGGGCAATTGCACGGCGGGGGAGCTTGCCGAGCATTTCGATATCAGTAAGCCGTCGCTGAGCCATCACTTGGCGACGCTCAAAAACGCCGGGTTGGTGACCGACGAACGTCATGGCCAAAACATCGTTTACAGCTTAAACACCACCGTCATGCAGGACTTGATCGGTTGGTTTATGGGCTTTACAAACACGGAAGGTGATAAGGATGAATAACGAAAACAAGGGCATTCACGCCACGGGGGTATCGCGGCGTGTGTGGATTGCGCTGATCGCTCTGTGCGTCGCCAATGTCGTAGCGCACCTCATGGTGATGCCGAGCTTGCCTGGGCAGATTCCCACGCACTGGGGCGCGAACGGAGCCGTCGACGGTTGGGGTCCCAGCTGGATGGCCTCCGCGCTCGGCGTGCTGCCTCTGGTGCTTCTCGCAATGTTCTGCGTGGTGCCGCGCATCGATCCCAAAGGTGAGGCATATCGAACCTCGGGCAAGTTCTATCAGGGCTTCGTAATCGCCTTCACCTTGTTCATGTGCGCCATAAGCTGGCTGGGAGAGCTTACGGTCTGGGGCGTGGTGCCGGCGGTCGGTTCGGTTAACGTG
>JAXKFZ010000161.1:0-2988 GCA_036550635.1 Collinsella sp.
GTTCAGCGTGCAGCTTACGCTCGTCTTTCTGTTCTTTACGGCACTGTCGCTGCTGGTGACGAAGGTCGTCTCGCGCCGCACACACGATGTGACGGGCGAGCGCCAGGAGTGGGTGTCCAAGATTACGAGTGCGGTCGAGGAAGGCTATTCGGGCCGTCTGGTGATCCGCGCGTTTAACCGCGAACGTCAGAGCTCCGCTGAGGTGCACGAGGCTTCGAAGGAACTGGCTCGTGTGAGCACCAAGGCCGACTTTATGATCAATGCTGTCGGCCCCGCGGTGCGCTTTATCGGCCGTTTGGCGCAGATCGTTATTGCGCTTGTGGGCTGCAGCATGCTGGTTGCCGGTCACATGACCGTCGGCGTGTTCCAGGCGTTCTTCCAGTTTATCTACGAGGCGTCCGAGCCCATGACGCAGTTGTCGTTTACCTTCAACTCGCTGCAGAGCGCGCTGGCGAGTGCAGAGCGCGTGTTCGACCTGCTCGATGAGCCCGAGATGGAGGCCGATCCGCTGCCGGGCGAGGCCGCCAAGCTGCCGGGTCGCGTGGAGGGTCGCGTTAGTTTTGAGCATGTGCGCTTTGGCTATACGCCCGACAAGCCGCTTATGCGCGATGTTTCGTTTACCGCTGAGCCGGGTCAGAAGATCGCAGTGGTGGGAACCACGGGCGCGGGCAAGACCACGCTCATCAACCTGCTCATGCGTTTCTACGAGATTGACGGCGGTCGCATCACGCTCGATGGCGTGGACACGAGCCGCATGGACCGCGGCGAGCTGCGCCAGCAGTTTGGCATGGTGCTGCAGGATGCGTGGCTGTTCGATGGCACCATCGCCGAGAACATCGCCTACGGCTGTCCCGAGGCAACGCGCGACGAGATCGTGGCGGCCGCCCGTGCCGCGCAGGTCGACTTCTTTGTGCGCACCATGCCGCAGGGCTACGACACACGCGTGGCCAACGATTCCGAAAGCATCAGCCAGGGCCAGCGTCAGCTGCTGACTATCGCGCGCGTGCTGCTCAACAACCCGGCGATCCTCATTCTGGACGAGGCGACCTCAAGCGTGGATACGCGCACCGAGCTTGCCATCGGCCGTGCCATGGCCGCACTGATGCGTGGGCGCACGAGCTTTGTGATCGCGCACCGCCTGTCGACGATTGTGGATGCCGACCTGATCTTGGTCATGGACCACGGCAACATTATCGAGCAGGGCACGCACAAGGAGCTGCTGGCCGCCGAGGGCGCCTATGCCGACCTCTATCTGAGCCAGTTCGCATAATGTGACAAAGGGACAGTCCCACATGTCACATCGAAAAGAAGGCGCGCCGGGGATGGATTCCCTGGCGCGCCTTTTGCGTCGGTGCCGATGTCGTTTTGTGCCGCTTGCGTTCCTAGCGCTCGTCCACGAGCTTGGCGACGAGGGCTTTGAGCTCGGCCACCTCTCGCTCGAGTTCCTTGACGCGGCGGGCATTCTCGGTGATGCCTTGACGGTTGAGCGCGGATTGCTCGGCGGCATCATCGGGCATGTACTCGCGATGCTGCTTGGCGTCGAAGCTCTCCTCGAACACGCGGCAGCCGTTGCGCTTGATGATGCGTCCCGGCACGCCCACGACGGTGCAGTTGTCGGGCACGTCCTTGACGACGACCGAGTTGCCGCCGATCTTGACGTTGTTGCCGATGCGAATGTTGCCGAGCACCTTGGCGCCCGTGCCCACGGTGACGTTATCGCCGAGCGTTGGGTGGCGTTTGCCGGTCTCGTTGCCGGTGCCGCCGAGCGTAACGCCCTGGTAGAGCACGCAGTTGTCGCCCACAATGGTGGTCTCGCCGATGACGACGCCCATGGCATGGTCGATAAAGAAATGCTTGCCGATCTGTGCCGCGGGATGAATCTCGACGCCGGTGATGTGGCGGGTGATTTGCGAGAGCACGCGGGCGAGCGAGCGATGACCGTGCTCCCAGAGCCAGTGCTCGGGCACGTGGTTCCACTTGGCGTGCAGGCCAGGATAGGAAAGGAAGATGACCAGACCGTTTTGTGCAGCGGGGTCTTGCGCCTGGACGGTCTTGATATCCTCGCGAATGGTATTGATAAAGCTCACCGGCCGCCCTCCCTTAGCGCCATGGCAATGCGATTCAATAAAGTATAGCGATTTGCTAGGGATTAGGAAGGACAATCTTGGCGCCATTGCGCTACAGATGTCAGTTATGCAAACTTGCTGGTAATGAAGTAAGACTTTTGAGGGGTTTGGCCCGCGCCCGCGTCGCAACCGTATACTGGTCAACTTGGACGTGTCCGCGCCCGCAACTGAGAGGTTTTACTTCATGGGTTTCATCAACTTTATCGCCGAGCTGCTTAAGGATCCGCGTACCGCGATCGCCAGCTGGATCGCCGCCGGCCCGCTTATGGCCTACGGCTGCGTGTTCCTGATCATCTTTATCGAGACGGGCGTGGTGTTCTTCCCGTTCCTTCCCGGCGACTCGCTGCTGTTTGCCTCGGGCTTTTTCGCCCACAACGGTGGCTTTAACATCGTGGCGCTTCTGGCCACCGCTTGGGCCGCAGCCATCCTGGGCGACCAGTGCAACTTTATGATTGGTCACTTCTTCGGCCGCAAGATCATCGCCTCGGGCAAGGTGAAGGCCATGACGCCCGAGCGCATCAAAAAGTCTGAGGACTTCCTGGACAGGTGGGGCCACCTGGCCATCTTCCTGGGCCGCTTCTTCCCGTTCATCCGCACCTTTGTGCCCTTTATCGCCGGCATGGGCGGCATGCACTGGCGCAACTTTGTCATCTTTAACGTGCTGGGCGGTATCACCTGGTCGACGGTCTTTACGCTGCTGGGCTACTTCTTTGGTGGCATCCCCTTTGTGCAGGAGCACTTTGAGTTGCTGATTGTTGGCATCGTTGCTGTGTCGATCATTCCGACTGTGGTCGGTCTGGTTAAGGCTAAGCTGGGCAAAAAGAGCGCGTAACTCGAGCCAGCGCGCAAACCGTGCAGTCAA
>JAXKFZ010000162.1:0-5276 GCA_036550635.1 Collinsella sp.
CGGCGTATCGATCACTACGTTCTCGGCGCAGAACTTTGGCGCGCGCAACTACGAGCGCATGCGCAAGGGCTACCATACGTCGCTCGTGCTGTCGTTTATGCTCATTGGTGGCCTGTCTGCCGTGCTGCTGGTGTTCTCGGGCCCGCTGTCGCGTTTGTTTGTCGACGATGCTTCGATTTCGGCGTACACCACGACTATCCTCCATTTCATTGCGCCGTTCTATGCGATTTTCTCGATTATCGAGAACGCCTCGGGTTCCATCCGCGGCGCCGGCGTGAGTTTGCAGCCTATGATGCTCACCATCTTTGGCACCGTTGTCTTGAGGGTGATCTGGGTGTTTGCGATCATGCCCTTCGATCCGTCGCTCGAGCATCTACTGCTGGTTTACCCCGTAACCTGGCTCATCACCGCAACCATGTTCACCATCTACCACCACAGCGGCAACTGGCTAGGTCGCGCCACCGCCTAGCTCATCCGTCAGATACCCCTGATAAGTTGCGGTGAAATAGTTCCTGAAAAGCCCTTGCGGACCGTCAAACAAGTACTATTCCACCGCAACTTCCTTATGAGCTGTAGGTGTTGGCGGAAAACGAATCAATTAGTATTCGATGCCTTGGCGGGCTAGGAGGCCTTCGTCGAAGTAGTGTTTGATGGGACGTATTTCGGTGACTAAGTCCGCGAGGTCGGCCAACGGCAGCAGCCCGCGGCCGGTGAGCACGAGTTCCGTGGTGGCGGGCTTTATCGCGATCAGCGCTTCGACATCCTCGCGTGTCACGAAGCCGCGGCGCATGGCCTCGCCGAGTTCGTCCAAAATCAGAACGTCGACCTGTGATATCTGCTCGCATGCGAGCTCCATGATCTGTGCGGCGCAAGCCTCGGGCGCGTCGCGGTCAGCTTGTACGATGCGCAGCCCCAGGCGCGGCGCGGCATCGTGTTCGGCGCAGTGCAGTTTCTTGGCAAACTGCAGCCTAAGAACGTCGAGCCCGTAGCCCGTCGCGCGCAGCGCGAGCCCCAGCGCAGCCGTCGTCTTGCCCTTGCCGTCGCCTGTATAGATTTGAACCTTGCCGACTTACAGTGATGCCATCTCTGTCCTTTCGTGCCCGGCGTCGGTTTATCGCCGTCCGGGTTGGGTATTCTAGAAAGCATTATCAACCCCAGTAGATGGAGTTCAAGCAGATGGAGATGGATGACAACAAACGTAGACGGAATATGATTCTCTACGTGCTCATCGCCTTCGTCGTCTACCTCGTGCTCTCGACCGTTCTGTTCCCTAACATCGGTCACACGCAGCAGATTACGAAGACCGATTACTCGACGTTTGTCAAAGCGCTCGATAAGAAGAGCGTCGACAAGGTCGAGTACAACACGGACGATTACTCGATTTATTACACCAAGAAGGGCGAGGACGAGAACATCGCCTACAAGACGACCGGTGTGCCGAATGACGCGGGCTTTACCGATCGCGTGCTTGAGTCTGGCGCTTCGCTGGAGTCGGTCGTTCCCGATAAAAACTCGGGTTTGATGACCTACTACCTGCTCACACTCATTCTTCCCATGGCGATTTTCTTCCTCATCGGTTGGTGGCTCAACCGCCGCATGAAGAAGGCTATGGGCGATGACGGCCCGTCGATGAACTTTGGCGGCGGCGGTTTTGGCGGCGGCGGACTGGGTAAGTCCGGCGCGCGCGTGATCGCCTCCAAGGACGTGGGCGTGACCTTTAAGGACGTCGCCGGTCAGGAAGAGGCCAAGGAGTCTCTCAAGGAGGTCGTCGACTTTCTGGAGAAGCCGCAGCGCTACGAGGAGATCGGCGCCAAGCTGCCGCGTGGTGCTCTCCTTGTTGGCCCTCCGGGTACCGGTAAGACCCTGCTTGCCAAGGCTGTTGCCGGCGAGGCCGGTGTTCCGTTCTTTAGCATTTCGGGCTCTGAGTTCGTTGAGATGTTTGTCGGTCGCGGCGCTGCTAAGGTTCGTGACCTGTTTAAGCAGGCCAAGGAAAAGGCACCGTGTATCGTCTTTATCGATGAGATCGATACCATCGGTAAGAAGCGCGATGGCGGCGGCTTTAGCGGCAACGACGAGCGCGAGCAGACGCTCAATCAGTTGCTGACCGAGATGGATGGCTTCGATAACCATAAGGGTATCGTTGTCCTTGCCGCAACCAACCGCCCCGACAGTCTCGATCCCGCTCTACTGCGCCCCGGTCGTTTTGACCGCCGCATCCCCGTCGAGCTGCCCGATCTGACCGGCCGCAAGAACATCCTCGAGCTGCATGCCAAGAGCGTGAAGACCGAGCCGCCGATCGACCTGACCGCGATTGCCCGCGCCACGCCCGGTGCCTCGGGCGCCGACCTGGCCAATATCATCAACGAGGGCGCCCTGCGCGCCGTTCGCGAGGGTCGCAAGCGTGCAACCCAGGACGACTTCGAGGAGTCGGTGGAGGTCGTCATTGCCGGCCAACAGCGTAAGTCCACGGTGCTGTCCGACCACGAGAAGCAGGTCGTTTCTTATCACGAGATCGGCCATGCCATCGTTGCCGCTCGCCAGAAGGGCTCTGCGCCGGTCACGAAGATCACCATCGTGCCGCGCACGAGCGGTGCTCTTGGTTATACCATGCAGGTCGAGGAGGACGAGCGCTTCCTGACGACGCGCCAGGAGGTCTTGGACAAGCTCGCTGTCTATTGCGGTGGCCGCGCAGCCGAGGAGCTCATCTTTGGAGAGATGACGACCGGCGCCGCCAACGACATCGAGCAGGCCACCAAGCTCGCCCGTAATATGGTGACGCGCTTTGGTATGTCCGACGAGTTTGGCATGATGGCGCTCGGTACCGTGCAGAACGCGTATCTCAATCAGGACACGTCGCTCACCTGCGCCCCCGGTACGGCCGAGCGCGTGGACGCGATTGTCGCCAAGCTGATCGAGGATGCGCACGACCGCGCTTTGCAGATTCTGAAGGAGAACAAGTTTAAGCTCCACGAGCTGGCTCGTTATCTGTATAAGAAGGAGACCATCACGGGCGAGGAGTTCATGAACCTCCTCACGCGCGAGAATCCGCTGATGCCCAAGCAGCAGTAAAGCCGCGGCCGAGCCAGTAAACGCCGACGCCCCATTTGAGCAGCTTTCTCAAATGGGGCGTTTTGCTTGAGAGGGATGGAAATGAAGATCGTGGTGAGCGCCTGCTTGATGGGCGAGAGCTGCAAGTATAACGGGCTCGACAACTACCATCGCGAGTTGGTCGAGGCCTGCGAGCGTACAGGGACCGAGGTCCTCTTGGTGTGCCCTGAGGTCTTTGGGGGCCTGCCCACGCTGCGCAAGCCGTCCGAGATTGTGAACGGAGAGGTTCGTACCTGCGAGGGCATATCGGTCGATCGCGAATTTCGCCTGGGTGCCCAACGAGCGCTCGATATGTGCGAGCAGGCGGGCGGGCCGGAAGAGATCGCCGCGTGCATCCTGCAGGACCGTAGTCCCTCGTGCGGCGCGGGTCGCATCTACGACGGAACATTCAGCGGCACCCTTACGGCGGGCAACGGCGTCTTCGTTGATTTACTGCTCCGCCACGGTTATCGCTTGATCCCGGCTAGCGAGTTCGACCCCAGCATGCTGGAGCAATAAAAAACCACCACAAAGGTGCTGCTCCCTTGTGGTGGTTTTGGCCTGGGTCTAGAGCGTGTGGCCGTAGGCGTTGGCGGCCTTGATGGCGGCGGCGAATTTTTCGTCGGTGAAGGGCTCCGGGTTGCCTTGCTTCCACTCGTTGGTGGCGTGCGCGTGCTCGCACAGGGCAGGGATATCGGTCTCGGAAAGCCCGACCTGCTCAAGCGTTACGGGCAGCCCCATCTGCTTGTTGAAGTCAGCATAGCGCTTAAGGTTCTCGGTGTCGCCCGTGTAGGCGAACAACACCAGCACGCCCAGGCTTACGACTTCGCCGTGCAGGTAGGTGCCCTCACGCGGAATGCTGCAGGTGGCGTTGTAGAACGCGTGCGCCACGCTCGAGTTGTAGTAGTAATCGTTCTGGTTGGTCAGGTTCGAGACATAGCCCGTGTTGACCACGATGTCGAGCGCGATCTGCTTGACGGCCTCGCTCGACAGATTCTGACGAACGTCCTCAAGACCCTGAACACCGTAGGTAAACAGCGGCTCGGAACAGGTGTGGGCAAGAGCCAGGCCAAGGCCGGCGGTGTGCTCCAGGTCGCCGGCGCTCGTGGCGTACTCGACTTCGGGCTGCTTGGACAGGGCGTCGCCCACGCCGGCCCAGAAGTACTCCGCCGGAGCCTCGGCGATGATCTTGGGATTGATGAAGATGTGCGCCGGTCGGTTGGGGTACGAATAGCCCTCGAGCGATCCATCGTCGTTGTAGACGACGGCAATGGCGGTCGCGGCGGAACAGTTAGAGCAAATCGTCGGCACCGTAAAGACAATCTTCTTGAGCTCGATTGCCGCTGTCTTGACGGTGTCGAGTGCCTTGCCGCCGCCACAGGCGATAAGCACGTCTGCCTGCTGGCAAGCGGGGGAGTTCACGACCTTGGCGATATTGGCGCGCGTACTGTTGGTGCCGTAGACGCGCGTCTCCAGAATCTCGACGTCGGTACCTTCAAGCGCCGCCTCGATGCCCGGCAGCGCCGCAGCTAGGGCTCGCTTGCCACCAATGATGGCGACTTTCTTCGCGCCGTACTCCGCCAGTGCGGCGGGCAGCTTGGTAAAGCAATCCTCGCCGACGGTGTAGTCGCTCATTCCGATTGTGCGCATGGCAGCCTTCTTTCGTTAGTTAAAGTGCTTTCAGGTATTTTGCTCCTAGAGAAGGCTAACGACCACGAGAAATTTCTTACGTATGAAACCAGTGTTGAGGGTTTTTCGCCGGCGCGGAACGTGCTAGCATACTCCGCATAAGCGTTGATGGGGACGAGTAGTCGGCCGTCCGCATGCCACAGAGAGCGGGGAGCGCTGAGAACCCGTGCATGCGACCGATGAAAATCACCCCGGAGCTGCGGTCCCAACGGACGTGCCGCGCAGGCACGTCTTAGTAGATATCGCCGAGATGGTCGTCGATACAGGCCAGCCGAGTAACGGATGCGAGCGCGCGAATACGCGGGCGAGGGCATCTAAGCTGGGTGGTTAAACGAAGAGCTTTTGCGGGCATACAGCCCGTTTTTGTGGCGCTTCGTCCCAGCTTGTAGGGACGGGCGCTTTTTTGGTGCCCAACGGGCGTGCGCGCCCACGACATGAAAGGGGTACCGTGGCAAACGAGTACAAGCAGACGATGAATCTGCCCAAAACCGGTTTTCCCA
>JAXKFZ010000163.1:0-3082 GCA_036550635.1 Collinsella sp.
AAGCGACGGCCGTGCCAGATAAGGAGACCTGATGCCCTACCTGCTTTCTTGTGACATTCATACCCATACGATGTTCTCTGCGCATGCATATTCGACCATTGAGGAGAATGTGTACTGGGCGGCAGAGCGTGGTCTGCAGGTGCTCGGATCTGCCGACCATTTGAGCTCTATGGTTACGGCTTGCCCCAATGACCTGCGCAGTTACCAGTTCTTTATCAACCAGGATATCTGGCCGCGCATTTGGAGCGGCGTGCTGGTGCTGCGTGGTGCCGAGGCCGATATCGTTTCGCTGGACGGAAGCCTGTTTGGCGAGGACACTCTTGTCACGCTCGATATTGCCGGCGATTCGTACAGCCGTCAGCATTCGCTGTTCGATTTGGTTACGCGTAATTTGGATTATTTGGTTGCAAGCGTGCATAATCCGCAGATTGCCGAGGGCGCGACGCTGGCCCAGACGACCGAGATGTATATCAATGCCCTGGAGCACCCCAAGGTGTTCATGCTGGGTCACACGGGGCGTTCGGGCGTGCCGTTCGATATCGACGAGGTGCTGTTGGCAGCTAAGGCCAAGCACAAGATTATTGAGATCAACAACCATAGTCTTGAACACGGTGTCGACACTGAGCATTGGGCCGTATGCCGCAAGATCGCCGAGCGCTGCGCCGAGCTGGGCGTGGGCATTGGCGTTTCGACCGATGCGCACATTGGCATGGCAATTGGTAAGCTCGATTACGCTCGCAAGATGCTCGACGAGATTCACTTCCCGTTGGATCTGATCGTGACGCGCGATCGCGAGACGCTGCTGCGCGAGATGGCGGCAGCCGGCGTGTGCGACCTGTGCAAGGGGATGTAGCGGAATTTATAAACCAAGCGAAGGGGGCGGCCCAGACGGGTCGCCCCCTTTCTTGTCCCAAAAATCTACTGAGGTTGGTTAGCGGCGTTCGAGGACCGCTACGGTTTCGGTGTGGTCGGTGTGAGGAAACATGTCGACGGGCGTGATCTTGAGCAGGCGATAGCCTCCGTCGAGAAGCTGATGCAGGTCGCGCTCTTGAGTCACGGGGTTGCAGCTGATATAGGTGATGCGGCGCGGCTTAAGCGCGCAGGCAGCTTCGAGGAACTCGGGGGTAGAGCCGGCGCGCGGCGGATCGATGGAAAGGACATCGACCCGCTCGTTGTTGTCGGCGGCATCTAGGATGTAGTCGGTGGCATCGTCAGCCATAAACCAAGCGCTGCGGGTGAGGCCGTTGAGCTCGGCATTACGACGTGCGTCGGCAATGCCGGCGTGGTTGCGCTCCACGCCAAGCAGCATAATGCCGACGCCCTTGTCCTGGGCGGCTTTGGCTGCGCACAGGCCGATAGTTCCGCTACCGCAATAGGCATCCATGAGTACGTCGCCCTGCTGCAGGTCCATGCCGTCAATCGCGAGCTGATAGAGCAGCTCGGTCTGCTGCGGGTTGGTCTGGTAGAACGCGGTGGGGGAGATATCGAACTCGCAGCCGAGCAGCTGGTCGCGCATGCACTCGGCGCCATATACAATGCGGGTTTCCTCGCCGAGGATGGCGTTGCCGGGACGTCCGTTGATGTTTTGGGCGACGGTGACGATGTGCGGATTGAGCGCGGCGACAGCCTCAAAGAACTCCTGCGCATGCGGCAAGTCGCGCTGAGCGGTCACGAGCGTGACCATGACCTGGTCGGTACGCCAACCGCAGCGGACGACGGCATAGCGAAGCAAACCAAGATGCTTGTCCTCATTAAAGGCGGGAATATGCAGCCGCTCAGCTTCGCGTGCGATGCCGTTGAGAATCTGACGGGCACCCGGTGCCTCGACAGGACACTCGGGTACGGCAACGATCTTGTGCGTGCCGCGCTCAAAGAAACCGCAACGGACAGCACCCTCCTTACCGGGAGCAAAGGGAGTGGCGGCCTTATGGCGAAAACCGCGCGGCGCAGGATATTTGCCCGGGTCGCCCAGGGTGACGCCCATACCGCGAATGGGGTCGACGCTAATGCCCTCGCGCTCGCAAAGGGTAGCAAAAAGCTCCTCCATGGCGGCCTGCTTGGCTGCCAACTGCTTCTTATAAGGACGATTGAGCGCCGTACACCCACCGCAAGCTTTCATGATCGAACAGGGAGACTTGGGGTCCACAGCCTTACGCGCAGACGAAACCTGATCTTTATGCGAGCGCTTGGAGCGAGTCTGAGATGCCTTATCCTCGTTCCGACGAGAGCCGGGACGCTTGGCCTTGCCCTTAGCCGATTTGCTTTTTGCAGCTTTAGAAGACTTGGATTTCGTAGAAGATTTCTCCTCCTTCGACCCCTCAACCGCCTCCACCAAAGCACGACGAGCCCTACGCTCCGCACGAGATTCTGCCATCAATAACTCCACTAATTCATGAATTAAAGCTGCAAGTATTGTACCGTGCCAAGCCAGCAGTCGATATGCAAGCGGTTTAATCGTGTCAGCGATAAGCCCAACGACGGTTGCCCGCCGCGTGAGGGGTGTGGGGGTTAAGTTTATCGCGAGTTCCGCACGAACAGGAGGCCACTTAATGTGGCCTCCGTCGTGAGCAGGACTGTAGAGCAGGAAACTTAACCCCACACCCCTCACGCGGCGGGCAAACTCGCCTTGTGCTCTATCACGCTAAAGTGTATGATTCTGAACGTTACATGACTCACTTTATCTAACTAAAGTGCCATCAAGGGGGAATACCATGAACACCGATATGTCTCGTCGTCAGTTTGTTGGTCTAGCCGGCTCGCTCGCCACGGTGCTTGGCCTTGGTCTTGTCGGTTGCGGCGGTGGTGCCGGCAAGGGTTCCGCTGCCGGTTCTGCTGCAGCCAAGGACGTGAAGGGCGCTGCGGAGTCCAAGAAGCTCGTGGTGGGCTTTGATAAGTCCTATCCTCCGTACGGCTTTGTGGGCGACGATGGCGAGTACACCGGCTTTGATCTCGATCTGGCCAAGGCTGTTGCCGATAAGCAGGGCTGGGAGGTCAAATACGAGGCCATCGACTGGGACGCCAAGGATACGCTGCTTAACTCGGGCGCCATCAACTGCATCTGGAACGGCTTTACCATGGAGGG
>JAXKFZ010000164.1:0-15776 GCA_036550635.1 Collinsella sp.
CCGCCGACCTGGTCATGGCCGCGTTCGCCACGCTCGACTTCCCCCTGACCGAGGTGGAGGTGTTCCACACGGACCGGGGCAGCGAGTTCGACAACGCGAAAATCGACGAGCTGCTCGACGTGTTCGACATCAGAAGATCGCTGTCAGGGAAGGGCAACCCGTACGACAACGCCGTGGTCGAATCCACCAACAGGCTCCTGAAGAAGGAGCTCATATACCGGAACCACTGCACCAGCCTGGAACAACTACGCTCCGACCCCGACGACTATGTGTGGTGGTCCGACAACCAAAGACTCCACTCCACCCTCGGATACCGGAGTCCGAAGGAATTCACCGAACAGGGACTCGTCCTCTAAGAACCTGTCCAACACACCGTTGCCAATCCATCTTCAACCGCACGAAGCGCTACCGCAAGGCCGCCACCCGCTACGACAGGCTCGACGAGGCCTTCCTCGCCGACCTCCGGCTCATCCTCATCGCCACCTACCTGAAAAAAACACAGCCAAAAACCCAACTAGCGTAAACACACCCTAATGCCTGCATATGGACGTTGGCGCACCTCCATAGGGGGTATCCACACAGACCATACATAAACGAGATGCTCCGGGATGGATTCCGGAGCATCTCGTTATTCATGAATTCGTCGAGAAATCTTGGCCTTCTCGACTTCTCATGCCTTACTTGCCAAGTTCCTTGGCGACGTATGTCTTGAGGGTTTCCTCCCAATCCGGCGCGTGGTACCCGGCGTTCTCGATCTTGGCGAGGGACAGGGCGGAATGCGTCGGACGCGGGCTGACCGGGGCCTTCGCGTTCGCGAAGTACTCCGCGGTCGAGATCGGGCGCACCCTGTCGCCGTTGCCGTTGGCCTGGTCGAACACCTTGCGGGCGATGTCCGCCCAGCTCCTCACCGCGCCCGAACCGGTCAGGTCGTACGTGCCGAACGGCGCCCCGGAGTCGAGCAGGTGGAAGATCGCCTCGGCCATGTCGCGGGTGAAGGTCAGGCGGCCGTACTGGTCGTCCACCACGGTGACCTCGTCCAGGCCGTCCCGCGCGTCCGCGACGCGGTCGGACAGGGCCATCATGGTCTTGACGAAGTTGCGTCCCTCGCCGATCACCCAGCTGGAACGCAGGATGTAATGGCGCGGCGCGTTCGCCACGGCGATGTCGCCCGCGGCCTTGGTCTGCCCGTACACGCCGAGCGGCGCGAACGCCTCCTCCTCGTCATGCTCCTCGGCGGTGCCGTCGAACACGTAGTCCGAGCTCACGTGCACCAGGGTGATGTTATGCTCGTGGGCGACCCTGGCGAGCAGGGCCGGGCCCTGCGCGTTGGCCTTCCACGCCACGGGGCGTCCCTCCGGGGTCTCCGCCCTGTCGACCGCGGTGTACGCTCCGGCGTTGATGATCGTGCCGTACAGGCTCCAGTCGAACCGGTCGTACTGGGCCGGGTCGGAGAAGTCGAACGTGTCGATGTCGTTGAACTCGAAGCCCTCCAGGCCGTGCTCCTCCACGTAGTCGCGGATGGCGTGGCCGAGCTGGCCGTTGCAGCCGGTGACCATCGTGCGGCGCGGGGCCATGGGCCTGGCGTCCCTGAGCATCGGGTGGTGCAGGTCGGCCTCGCTGCGCTCGGACTCCTCCAGCGGAATCGGCCACTGGATGTCCAGCTCCGGGTCCGCGAGGTTCACGAAGGTGTAGGTCTTCTTCTGCTCGAGGCTCCAGTGCGCGTTGACGAGGTACGTGTACGCGGTGCCGTCTTCGAGCGCCTGGAAGCTGTTGCCCACGCCGCGCGGCACGTAGATCGCCTTGGACGGGTCGAGGCGGGTGGTGTACACCTGGCCGAAGCTCTCGCCCGGGCGCAGGTCGACCCACGCGCCGAACACCGCGCCGGTCGCGATGCTGATGTACTTGTCCCACGGCTCGGCGTGGATACCGCGGGTCACGCCCTTCTTCGCGTTGAACGAGATGTTGTTCTGCACCGGCCCGAAATCGGGCAGGCCCAGCGCGGTCATCTTCGCGCGCTGCCAGTTCTCCTTGAACCAGCCGCGGTTGTCGCCGTGCACCGGCAGGTCGAACACGATCAGGCCGGGGATGTTCGTCCTCTCGACCTTCAGTTCCTTCTCAAAATCCATGAGTCCCATTCCTTGATGTTGTTATTCTGCTCAAATAGTAGTCAGCAGAATAGAAAACGACTGTTTCCCAACAGTCTTATTCTGCAGAAGTCCATTTCTTATTCTGAAATCTCCTATTCTGCAGAAAAGCCTTGCTTCAGTTCCCACTCTGGGTACCTTCGCGATCCCGCGTTGAAAATACGCCCCTCTCTCTCCTCAAAGAAGTCAGAAGATTCCCGACTTTTTTGTTTTTTTCGTCATCTGTGAGCATATCGCCCAGCTTCGTAAACAACAACTTATTAATATCCTGCCGAGAGGCCGAACCAAATTCCTCAAGATAGCTAATAATTAGCCTCTGGTAAAACATATCGTCCTGATTATGTGCTTTCACATATTCGGCCTTAGTGTCCGAAGCTGCAGCAATTACCGGCGCAACTTGAAGATGCGGTTTTCTTCCAGTAATCAGCTTCTTCTTTCGTAAACGCGCGACAACATCTTCTGGAATGGCCATTCCTTTCTGAACTCTATCCAATGCAAGCACATCAGGCAACGGAAGACCAGTGTTGCTCAGAAGCAAGCGAGTGTACTCCTGGTCAACCACTCCGCCATACATGGTCAAACGAACCTTGCTCACTTCACTCAGGTCATAATCGGGGAGCGGAAGATACCTGCCGGCTTGGACTTCGTTCATCCTCTTAATCCCGTATCCCATACGATCAATCATGTATAGCTCACCCATGGCCCTGACCAAAAATGGGTTACGGTAACGATCAGGAGACTTATCTCCCAAGATATAGTCATCTGGATGTCCTTCAAAGAAGGAACCACTGTTATCGAAAACCAGACGGTCCGGATATTCTGTTACCAGAATCCGCGCGCCTCTGCAATAATCTTGATGCGCAATACAATTATGCAGAGCTTCCATAACGGATTGCTCGTCATATTTCGACACTTCCTGCGGCATTAACTGTCCCGGAGGAAGCAACCGTAACTGAATATTCCTGATTCGTCGATACAGCCGCGTTGTGCTCAGCAGAAATGGCAAACCAAAATGTTCATAAGCGTTCTCCTGTCCCACCAGCTTCCATGTCATTTCAAACATGCCGGCTGGCAGTTTATCAACTGCTTCAGGTTTACCCAGCAAGAGTAATGCGGCACGAGTCAATTGACCGTTCTTGGTTACACGAGCACGGTTAAGAAACTCCTGATCGGTCCAACAAGCGATTTCTTCTTCGCTAATACGGTTCGCATGAGCCTTTGCAAAAGCCGAGCGGGCGTGACGCATAGCTTCCTCGTCCAAATCGCTTAGCGAAGCATCTTGAACTATTTCTGCAGTCCAATCATTAATGTCAGTTTCGCTTCGGATACGATCCATCTTGTCTGCGGTCAGGGCAACAAGACTCTCGCCACTTCTCCCGTGCCAATATCCCTGCCATGATACAGGAAGTCCGGTTGGAGCAGGTGGAATCTCAAACATGAGCACTCTTCCTTCGGGAAGATTCAACTCATGAATGTCTTTAAAAGATGAGCGCGGCTCGGTATCACGAGTAATCTGCATCTTCAGTTGCGACAAACGTTCCGGCTCTTTGCCGTACTTCGTCCCAACCATTGTGTGCGTCTTGTTGTCTACACCGAACACCAGCCAAGCCGAACATTGCCTCTAAGATTAGCTTCGTTGGATAAAGCAGAAAAATATTTCCCAATTGTGCCAGTCGAATAATCTTCTCCAGCCGCTTTGAATTCAACGACTTCGTTCTCCCAGTCCACAATCAACTGGCGAAGCAATGCTTCCAGCTCAGCCTCATCACTCATCTACAGCTCACTGGCCCTGCTGCTTGTACCTGGCCTCGGTGGCGGCCTTCGCGGGCTCCCACCAGGCGCGGTTCTCGGTGTACCACTCGATGGTGGCCCTCAGCCCGGACTCGAAGTCGGTGTGCGTGGGCCTCCAGCCGAGCTCGGTCTGCAGCTTGGTGGAGTCGATGGCGTAGCGGCGGTCGTGGCCCGGACGGTCCCTGACCCAGTCGAACGCGTCCTCGCCCTGGCCCATCATCTTCAGGATCATGCGCAGCACGGTGATGTTGTTCCTCTCGCCGTTCGCGCCGATCAGGTAGGTCTCGCCGATACGGCCCCGGGTCAGGATGGCCCATACGCCGCTGGAGTGGTCCTCGGTGTGGATCCAGTCGCGCACGTTCTCGCCCTTGCCGTACAGCTTCGGGCGGATGCCCTCGAGGATGTTAGTGATCTGGCGTGGGATGAACTTCTCCACGTGCTGGTACGGGCCGTAGTTGTTGGAGCAGTTGGAAATCGTGGTCCTCAAACCGTAGGTGCGGGTCCACGCACGCACCAGCATGTCGCTGGCGGCCTTGGTGGACGAGTACGGGCTGGACGGATGGTACGGGGTGGACTCGGTGAACTTCGCCGGATCGTCCAGCGCCAGGTCGCCGTACACCTCGTCGGTGCTCACGTGATGGTAGCGGATGCCGTGCTTGCGCACGGCCTCCAGCAGGCGGAACGTGCCCTCCACGTTCGTCTTGAGGAACGGCTCGGGGTTCGCGATGCTGTTGTCGTTGTGCGACTCGGCCGCGTAATGCACGATTGCATCGTGGCCCGGCACGATCCTGTCGAGCAGCTCCGCGTCGCAGATGTTGCCGTGCACGAACTCGACGCGGTCTTCGGGAAGACCGGCGATGTTCTCGATGTTGCCCGCATAGGTCAAAGCGTCCAACACGGTCACGTGCACGTCCGGATGGTTGTCGACCACGTAATGCACGAAATTCGATCCGATGAAACCGCAGCCACCGGTCACGATGATGTTCTTGGGAGTGAAAAGTTCTTCAGACATAGAACTTTATCTTAGCCTTGCCGTTGTATGTACGCCAAGTCCCGGCGGGGCGAACGGAGCCGTTCTCCCCGCTCCCTGCCTGCAGCAATCGAGAACTCGACTTGGGATTAGTTAATCCGCTGCACTTCGTACGGCGTCTCCCCGCTGACCGTCTCGCCGATCTTCACGAGACGATACCCGTCGAACCTGCGCTTGTTCAGATCGTTCGTTGAAAGTACGTAGGTCACTCCCAACCGTTCCAGCTGTTCAGGAGTCACGGTAATCGTATACGCATCGCTGGCGGAGAGCTCGAATGGTTTCTCCGCCGGCTTATCGACAATGTTGATGCTGATGAACGCGTATCTGTTGTAGATGCGCTGCCATGTGCCGTCCGGATCGAGGCGTTTCATGCCTTGCAGGTCCGGGGTAACCGCCAAGGCGTTGAACGTCTTCACGCCGTTCGCCACCAGCAGATTCGCCAGACGTGCGCAGTTACCGCCTTCCGCGACCCATACTCCAGGCTTATGCTCCTGCAGTATGCGCACCTGCTGGACCACCGGTTGATCGGTGATTGGCGTGGAGGAGTACTGCACCGGATTGATTGCAAGACCGGAGAAGGCCATAACCAATGTTGCAAGGGTTGCGACGATCTTACCGACCTTCAAATCGCACGACACCACAGCCGCCGCAAGGACGAACCCGGCTGCCGCGCACGATACGGTCATCGTGACATCCAGATACGGACTGAAGACCATGTATGCGATCACCGCGGCGCATACCGTGTACACCACGGCGACCACAGCCTTGGCCTTCACGGAATGGTTGGCGCACCATTCCCGAGCACACCTGATTAGCAGGATGATGTTGCATACGCCAATGGCGACCGTGGTCCTGCTGCTGGTCACCGATGACATGAACGTCAGCTTTGACAACCAAGCAGGGAATCCGACAACGGCAAATACGGACATAAACACAAGGAACGCGATGAGATAGCAATCGAGGAAATTGGCTTTCTTGCGCTTAATCATGTTCATGACCGCGAACAGCATGCCCAGAGGGCACAGATCGATGAATGCGGCAACTTCCACATTGTTGCCAGCGAGCATTGCGCTCTCGTAGAAATCCTTGAATGGCAGGCAAAGCGTGGCCAAGGAAGAGAACATCAGCAGCGGGGATTGGCCGCCGCCCTTCGACATACGCGACCCCGGGTAGGCGGTGCTCATCATCGCACGGATCGTGTCAGCGGATTTCAGCAGGGCCAAACCCAGCAATGTTGTGAAAACGAGTCCTATCACAACCAGTCCGACGATTTGGACGGGCTTGAAGCGAATCTTCCCCCAGTGCCTGATCACCATGGCGATGATGAGGCCCAGAAGAATGTAACCCATCGGAATCTGCCATGCCGGGTACAGCGTGAGGATGAACATGCCAGCGCACTGCATGATTACCGCACCGCATAGCAGCCGCACCCACGTCTCCTGCCGTTGGAGCATGTAGTCGAAGCAGCAGATGGATACGAATACCGCGATCAGCATTTCCGGCAAACCGTTGACCGCGAACCACCATTGCGTGAGCGGCGCGAAGGTGATGAGCGAAGCGCCGAAAACCGCCATGGGACGGGAGACGGGCTTCTTGTCGCTGCCGACGCACAGGAAGAACTGATAAGTGGAGAGGAACAGGACGATCAGTCGTGCCGACCAGTAGAAGGCCAATCCCGCGGAGCTACCCAACAGCAGGTACCCCCAGTGGAATGGGCGGAACACTTCGGTGGGGAACCATGCCGGAGCGTCCTTGATGATGAACATGTCAGCCGGCTTATCACCGAATAGTCCGTTGAAGTAGCCGTAGTTGTTGTATGCCTGCGAGAAGGCCAGCGGGGTGCCGACCACATATTCGTCGGTGCGGATGGGGCGTGGTGTGCCGAACACGAGATCCTGGGTACCATTTCGGCCAAGCCAGATGTTCCACACGGCCATCGAGGAGCCGTTGACGTTCAACACTACCGCGGCCAGAATGATGGCCACACCCAGACGGAACCGGTTGCGGTGCAGCCAGTCGCCTACCGTGGGAAGGCCAAACGAGAACCATGAGCACACCAACGTCCAGATAGGGAACAGTATGGCGAGCCGCAACAGTTTGATATGCAGATCGACGCCGGCAAGCGTAAGGTTGAACACCTTCGCGGAGAACCAAGGATATGCTTTGACGCAAACACAGCTGATGATGGCGGCGACCAGCAATGTCAACGCCAAACGCACCCATTGGGCGGGCACCGCTTTCACATTTGGGGGTTTCGCGCTTGCGGCCTGCGCGCCCAAGGCCTTCTCATTTTGAACTTCCAACGTCTTCCAATTCTCTGCTACCGGATTTCCAAACACGCTCCTCGCGTGCACCGACCGAAAATCACATTCGCTCATTCCGGCTTCGTGTGCTCAATGATACGAAGCGTCCACTACTATGCGCGTTCCGGCGACCCATCATTCATACTTTCCACAAGTAATACGACGAAATACTTGTCAGTGACCAAATACACAATGGGTTCAATCGGAGTCGAGAATACGGCCTCACACGCAAGTCGAACGGTGACGACACAAACCGATTCACATCATTCGCCTCTCAACCGAATCATCAGAGACGCCTGCCAGCCTAAAAACCACAGTAATCCACAGTAATAGGGTATAGTGATGCTTGTGCCAGAAAACCAATCTCCCACCGTCGCCGTGCTGCTTCCTTGCTATAATGAGGAAGTGACTATCGGCAAGGTTGTTCGCGATTTCAAAGCGTCTTTGCCACAAGCAGACATCTACGTTTACGACAATAATTCCACTGATCGCACCGCCGAGATTGCCGCAGCCGCGGGCGCAATCGTCCGCAAGGAACCGCGCCAAGGCAAGGGCAACGTGATTCGCGCCATGTTCGAAGACATCGATGCCGACGTGTACGTCATGGCAGATGGCGATGACACCTATCCGGCAGACGCAGCGCCTGCCATAGTGGATAAGGTGCTCGAAGGCTACGACATGGTGATCGGCGACCGCTTGAGCTCCACCTACTTCCAAGAGAACAAACGGCCATTCCACAACTTCGGTAACCGTTTGGTACGTGGTTCCATCAATGGCCTGTTCCATGCGAACGTCACCGACATCATGGCCGGCTACCGTGCCTTCTCGTTCACGTTCGTCAAAACCTATCCGGTGCTTTCGCGAGGCTTCGAAGTTGAGACCGAGATGACCATTCACTCGTTGAACAACAATCTGCGCCTGTTTGAGATGCCGATTCAGTATCGGGACCGCCCCGAGGGTTCGGTCAGCAAGCTCGACACCGTGGGCGACGGCATCAAGGTGATGAGCACCATCTTCCGCATGATTCGCGAATACAAGCCGCTGCCGTTTTTCGGCGGACTTGGCGCCATCCTCGGCATCATCGGCATCGTGCTGTGCGGCAGCGTGACCGTGGATTTCTGGCACACTGGCATGGTGGCGCGATTCCCCACGCTTATCGGCGCTGTCATGCTCGTCATTGCCGGACTGCTATTGTTCATCACCGGCATCATCCTCGATGTCATGGCCAAAAACGACCGCAAAGCATTCATCATTGACGCCAATCAATTCGCCATGATGCGGCGCCAGAAATAGCGCAGATTCCAGATATGGCTGAGAGCAAAAAGATACTTGTCCTCAGCCATATTCTATTGGTTAATCTGTCTGCTATTTCACCCACTTTTGAGCATTCGTGCCATTTGCGGTATACAGTTGCACGTTGGCACCATTCGAGGTAGAGGCACCCGAAACATCAAGGACTATGTTTTCCGCGAGCGCCGACTGGAACGTGTATGAGCCATCGGAATTCTTGACTGCTATCCACTTCTGAGCGTATGTTCCATTGGAATCGTACTGTTGCACGTTGGTTCCGCTGGCAGATACGCCGCCATTCACATCCAACACTTTGCCAGAGTTCACACTGGTCAAGGTCGCGTATCCGTTGGAATCATGCGTCACTTTCCACTTCTGAGCATTGGTTCCATTACCCGCCCAGATCTGCACGTTTCCATAATTTGAACGGGAAGCGCCGCTTACATCCATCTTCATGGACGTACTAAGCTTCGATCCGAACGTGTAGGTGCCATCCGGCAGATCTTGCCTATGCTTGGCTGCGGTTTCGTTCAAACGTTCGCGCAACGTCAACGGCGCCTTTGCGACCAACCACTGCTGAGCAACAGTGCCATTCGGCGAATAAAGCTGCAGCTGAGCCTGCTGCACGGCATTGCCATCTGAAATATCGACAGCTTTGTTGGCGTTCACCGACACCAGCGCAATCCTGCCACTGCCATAATTCCGCACCGTCCACTGCTGAGCAACGGTATTGTTACTCGTATATTGCTGCAATGCCGCCCCATTAGCAGTGGATCCGCCAGACACATCCAGCACCTTGCCCGAATTAGCATTGATAATCTTATAAGTTCCATTGCCGATTGATTCAAATCGATATTTCTGGGCGTTCGTATTATTACTTGAATAAAGCTGAACTCGCGCCCCGTTCGCCGTCGACGCACCCGTCACATCCGTGACAAGTTTTTTATTCGCAACCGAAGTGATAATCATCGACACTCCAGTAGCTATACTGGCAGCGCTTGACGAAACAACAAACAGCTGTGAAGCAGTGCCATTCGGCGTATACAGCCGAATGGCAGCACCATTCGCAGTATTTCCGCCACTCAAATCCAGAACCCAATTACCGAGAGCGGACTGCAAATAATATCCCGCTCCGGAATCACGAATAAACCATCGCTGAGCCTGGGAATTATTTCGAGAATACTGTTGCACTACAGCGTTATTCTCAGCAACACCATTACGCACGTCCAAAGCCTTGCCGGAATTCACATTGACGATCTCATAGCTCCCATCAGACTGCCTAGTAAAAGTGAACTGCTGAGCCTTGGAACTGTTGCCGGAATACAACTGAATGGCGGTGGAATCTGCGGCACTTCCACCAGGAATATCAACGCTGGACGCGACTTTGGAACGAACATTGATGTAATAATTGCCATTCGGAATGGTAACTGCAGTCATTCTGCGTACATCAATGGCCGCTTGTAAATCATTGCTACTCCCGCCATTCACATACTCCTTATTCCCAAACGCATTCATATCCACATTGCCCCTGATGCCGCCCACTTTGCCGGAGCTGGTGTATTGCCATCCGCGACTGTTGGTCGGGAACGAGTTGAATCCCATGCGAGCGCCGTACTGCGCCACCCACGTGGTTTTGGCGTAAATGTCGGCGTGTTTCAGCGGGCCTTGCAGGTAGCTGGTGTACGAGTAGACGCCCAGGTTCTTGTATCCGGCGGACTGCAGCGCGCCGTACCAATTGTTGACGATATCGTTGTACACGTTCGGATCGGTGGGCGGCTAATGCCCCTTCCACGTCCACTTTTCCAGGTCGTAGTACACGGGGTACGCCAAGTCGCTCGCGCGCACACCGAATCGCTTGAGTTTGGCGACCACGCCGGCACCTTCTTCTTTGGCAATCGACGGAGTGTCCGCGTAGGAATACCAGTAGATGCCGAACGGGATGCCAAATCGCTTGCATTCGGAAATGTTACGTTGTGCTTTCCTGTCAGCATTGTTGCCCCAACCGTAGCCGAGGCGGATGATCACGCCTTCCACGCCGTCGGCTTTCGCTTTGGCCCAGTCGATGTCGCCCTGCCATTCGGAAACGTCAATCACGCCTTTGGCTTGCTGCACGAACAGGTTGTTCTGGTAGTCGAAGAAGGCTTTCGTATTGTTGTAAGTGCCCCAGTGCGCGCCGTATTCATTGCCTTCGAATTTGGAGAGCTGTACGTTCGCGTCGGCTACAGCATTTTTGACATCTTCCGCACTTACCGGAATGAAGGATTCGCCATTGGTTTTGGCGAGCGGATCCGGCTGCTGATCCTGCGTACCGACCAGTGTCGCATCGGTCACGGTTTCGCCGGTTTCAATATTCTTGACCTCACCTTCAGGGGTGACGGCCAGGTCTTCCGAAACCACGGTGGCATCGTCGGAAATCTCGTCACTGACGGTATCCGGAAGTTTCGCATTCGGATTGTCAGGCATGCCGTCTTGCGACTGCTGGTCGCCCGTCTGACCGTCAGACTGCACAACAACGCCATTATCTGCAGTAACGGGACCGCTCTGCGCGACAGCATCCTCAATCGCGATATCCTGCAATGCGTAAGCCGGCGTAACCGCAACGGAAGCCGTCAACGCAACCGCAGACAGCGCAGTCGCAATCTTCAAAAGATGATGTGGCGAAACCATTCGTCAGCCTCTCTCGAATAAAGTCATCAAACCCAAATAATTCGGCGCGAACGCCCTAATCGCCAACTCTAACCGCACCCCACAACCCCGTCCCTCCCCAACTCCAAAATCATCCTGATATGAACTGTTTTTTGTTCCGTATTTCCCCTGGCTCGATGGGAGATGATGGGGCCATGGCGAAGGGCGCGGGATGCACGCCGGAGTTCAGGGCGAAGGCCGTTGGGTGTGTGTGATCGAATAAAGGTGTTCACTGTCGGCACTTGTTCCTGAACACCCTGAGCGTTCAATTTGGACGGTGTCGGCGGTGATGGCGCCGGTGGAATGAGAACACCGGCATCGTCCGGTTCCTTGGTAGATTCCCGAGTGCCTGTCAACCAAACTGATGGTTCTCGGGAGGAAAGGAAATGACGACACCGGTGTGTGTCCGACAGCGTATCAGGCAGCTCGACCGCCAGGGCCTGGGCCACAGGGAGATATCGCGGAAACTCGGCGTATCGCGCACGACCGTGGCCAGGTACGCCAACCACGGGGATTACTCTCCCAAGCCCCTTGGCTCGGGGCATGCGGGCAGGTCGCTGGTCGACGCGGGGTATTCGGCCGTCGTGGACGGGTGGCCGGCCGCGGATCTGCGCATGCCCGTCAAGCAGCGCCACACCGCGACGCGCGTGTACGAGCGGCTCGTGGCGGAGTGCGGGTTCACGGGCTCGTATTCGTCGGTGCAGCGCTGGGTCAAGCGCTGGCGGCGGGAGCATCGCATGGAGTCGGACGGCTTCGCCGAGTTGGAGTGGGCGCCGGGAAGCGCGCGGGTCGATTTCGGCCAGGCCAGGGCCGTGGTCGCCGGAGTCGAACGCGTGGCGCATTTCCTGGTGGTGTCGTTCCCGTATTCGAACATGCGCTGGGTGGTCGCCCTTCCCGGCGAGACCTCGGAGTGCGTGTGCCAGGGTTTGCTGTGGATCTTCGAGCGCATGGGCATGGCGCCCAGGGTGGTGGTGTTCGACAACGCCACCGGCGTGGGCCATCGCAGGCCGGACGGCACGGCCGCCCAGACCCGCTTGTTCTCCCTGTTCTGCGCGCATTACGGGTTCGAGCCGCGGTTCCGCGACCCGTATTCCGGCCACGGGAAGGGCAGTGTGGAGAACGCCGTCGGCTTCGTCAGGCGCAACCTGATGGTGCCGATGCCGTCGGCCGAGAGCTTCCAAACGCTGACGCGCGTGTGGCTTGACGAGTGCGAACGCGTCGCCGGATCGGATCACTACCGGCATGATGTTCCGGTGATCGAACTGTTCGAGGCGGAGAAGGACCACATGCTTCCATTGCCCGGCGTGCGGTTCGACCCGTGCGACTGGAGGAGCGTGAAGGCCGACAAGACCGGCGCCGTCACGATCGACGCGAACCGGTATCCGGCCGGACCGAAATGGCGTTCCATGCGCCTGCAGGCCGGGGTGCGCGTCTTCGAGATCGAACTGCGGGGCCCCGACGGCGAAACGATCATCACGCCGGAGAGGATTTGGGGCCATTCGGCGAAAACCCAGGTGGATCCGGCGAGCCTGCTCGCGATCATCGCGCGAAAGCCCCGCATATGGGGCGAAAGCCCGATCAGGAACGATTTCCCCGAAACCGTGCGAGCCCTGCTCGACCGCATGGACGCACGCACGCGCTCCGATCTGCTCGACGACATCCGAGCCGTTGCCGCCGACTGCGGGTTCGCCGCCACGGTCAAAGCGGTGGAAACCGTCATCAACGCGGGACGGACCGTCGACCGCGCGGCGATCGGCACATGTGCCAAACGCATCCTCGAGGGTGCGGGAACCGAAGGCGGGCAGGATTTGAAGCGTTACGACAAATACATGAAGGAGGCCGAATGAGCCAGCAAAAACCGCGGCAGCGCGGCGGCCGCGTTCTTGACAAGGCCACGCCGGAACAGGTCATGGGCCTCGCCCGCAACCTGCCGTTGACACACAGCGTGCCCGGGAAGGCCCCGGAGGACGCCACGCCCGGCCGGCTCGGCTTCCTGGCCAACCTGTTCGAGAAGGAGAACGCGAGCCGGGCCGAATCCAAACGGCGGCGGCTGCTCAAACAGGCCGGGTTCCCCCAGAGCAAGACCCTGGAGGGATACGACCGGGGGCATGGCCTCGTTCCCCGCCGACTGGGGCCGCGAACAGCTGGAAAGCCTGGAATTCGTCGACCGGGCCGAGGACCTCGTGCTCTACGGCGACGTCGGCTGCGGCAAGACCCACCTGGCCATCGCGATCGGCATGCTCGCATGCCAACGCATGATACCCGTGAGGTTCTTCACCGCCTCCAGCCTGGTCATGCGGTTGAGGAAGGCCAAGGACGACAACAGATTGGACGCCGAGCTCAAGTCGATAGGCAGGGCCGGGCTGGTCATCATCGACGAGCTCGGCTACCTGCCCATCGACATCGACGGGGCCAGGCTCCTGTTCCAGGTCATCGCGGACAGCTACGAGACCCGCAGCGTCATCTCCGCCTCGAACCTCGAGTCCGGCAGATGGGGCGACGTGTTCGGCGACGGGGACATGGCCGCCGCGGTCATCGACCGCATCGTCCACCACGGCAGGATCCTCCGCTTCCACGGCGAATCCTACCGGAACAAACACTCCCTCATGAAATAAACCAAACAAACAACAAAACAAGGAACCAACCGCCGACGGTGTTCAAGTTGAACGCCGACGGTGTCCAGATTAAGTGCCGAACACGTCCACCTCAATTTGACGAAATACAGACGGCTATGACTTCTCCGACGTGAGGCTGCCCGACGGCTACACCAGGGACGAGATGCTCTCCCTCGACCTCGCCCGGCATGCCCAGGACCTGGTCTTCTATGGAAAGACCGGACGCGGCAAGACCCACCTAGCCACCGCGCTGGGCATGCTCGCCGTCGACAAGGGCATGGACGTCGGGTTTCTTCCCACCGCCGGCCTCGTGCTCCAACTGGGCAAGGCCAAACGCGACGGCAACCCCGACAACCTGCCCAAGGACATCTCCAAAGCCGATCTGCTCATCCTCGACGAATTCGGCCACGCGCCCTTCGACATCGACGGCGCCCGCCTGCTCTACCAAGTCACCGCCAGCTCGTACGAGAGACGCAGCATCATCCTCACCACGAACATCGAGTTCAGCAAATGGGGCACGGTCTTCGCCGACGACAAACTCGCCGCCGCGATCATCGACCGCATCGTCCACCACGAACGGCTCATCGAATTCACCGGCCCCAGCCACCGCATCGGCGAGGCGCTCATGTTCGGCAAAAACCAACCCCAATAACCAACCAACCCGGCCGGCACGCCCCATGAACAAACCCGAAAAACTACATGACCAAACCCAAAACACCGACTTGACTAAATACAATCGACGATGTGCATGGTTTTGCCGGCCCAGTCGACCTCGATGGTGCGGCCGGCCTTATGCCCCACCCTGCTTGTCACGCCGAGTCTCACCACGTACGCGGCGTACAGCCTGCAGAACCTGTCATAACCCCTATGGGGCCTACCCGACTGCCGGCATTCGTCCACATACTCGCCGTGCAGAATCCTCAACGTCACGCCGACACGGGCCAACTCCCGGTGGACCTTGCCCCAGTCGGGTTGCTCCTACACGCTCCCACGTTCCCCGCGCCCGGGGAACAGCAGCGCGTATACCTCGTCGTCCGGCCTGTTGGCGACGTCATCCCAGCCGATGCCGGCGGCCTTCGCCGCGTCCAGCACATCGGCCACGCTCCGGCGCGACATGCCTTGGGACCTTGCGATCGCGCGTCCCGATAACCCCTGGCCATGCAAACGCAGGACCAGTTTCGCCTGTATTTTCCGTACCATTGCCGGCAGCTCCTTTCACCACACGTCCCTCGCATGGTGAAAGGAGCCTAACCAGCCATGTCCTCAAAGCGCAATAACCATGGCCCTGAAACGCAATAACCGCCAAAACCCGTAATGGCCCCCAACCGCAATAACAACGGACCACAACGAATCAAATATTCAGTTGGGGTCGACCGCATGGTCGCACAGACGTTGCAACGCGTCCCGGTCGTCGTCGGAAAGCGTCAGCTTGTAGCGGCCTTCACCAGTCGCATACTTGTCGACCAGATAGCCACGGTCGATGAGCATGTCTGTGGAGAATCGCAGGTTCTCAGGGTGTTCGCGAGCATATTCGGCCAGTGCGATAAGCAGCAGGGTCACCGAGGTGAGGCGCTGCTGGCCATCGATGAGCAGACACCGGCTGACACCATCCGGGCCGATGCCGCCTTCCTGCATCCATACGATCGATCCGATGAAATGGGTTCTGTCAGGATGCCTGCCAGCCGTTACAATGTCGGCCCACAATTGCCGGCACTGCGCCTCGCCCCATGAGTATCTGCGCTGATACACCGGAACCACGAACCGAAGCGAACCGGTAAATAAGTCCAGCAGGATTTTCTTGCCAGCGTCCATGGTGCCACCTCTCGAAACATTGATTTTTCACCCTCATTTCCCATGAAATGAGAACAACAGCCACGTGACACCGCAAGCAATGCGTCTCTATGGCATCTCAATTAAA
>JAXKFZ010000165.1:0-1643 GCA_036550635.1 Collinsella sp.
ATGACGTCGACAGGCGGGGTGGTTCCCCGCGTACGTGCCATCTGAGTAACCGAGGGGAGGGCGCACATGGGAATGACTGGTGCATACGAGCGCAATCTCGATGCAAAAGGTCGTCTGTCCCTGCCTGCACCCCTTCGCGAGGAACTTGGAGAGCACGTTCGCGTGTTCAAAGCCCTGGATGTCGATGCTCTGTACGTGTTCTCTGCCGAGGCCTTCGATAAGTGGGTCGAAGGACTCTTCGCGGGTCGTGAGGGCCACGAGGGTTTTAACCCGCGTGACATTAATGACCAGAAGCTCATGAGGGCGATCAACAAGCGCACCACGTCGATGGATGTGGACAGTGCCGGTCGTATCGGTCTTTCCGAGTCTCTCCGCAAGCAGGCGAACCTCGACCGCGAGGTCACGGTTGTGGGCAACTACGACCACCTTGAGGTTTGGGATCGCGCCGCGGCCGATGAGGACGATGACGATGAGGCCCTGCTGGACCTCTTCTTCTCGTAAGGGCAAGGCACGGGTAACGGATGGAGCGTGGGATCTTGACACAAGAATATCGGCATGAACCTGTCATGCTCGGCGAAGTGCTTGAGTCGCTGCGGCTAAAGAGCGGCTCCGTTGTCTGCGATTGCACCCTTGGCGGTGCCGGCCATTCGGTAAAGATGGCCGCGCAGGTGGGGGAGACGGGCCTTTTGCTCGGCGTCGATCAGGACGACATGGCCCTCGAGGCCGCTGGCGCCCGTCTGGACCGCGAGGTTCCCGGCGTTCCGCACCAGCTGCTGAAGGGCAACTTCGGCGACTTGGACGAGCTGCTTTGCTCGGCCGAGGTGCCCGGGGTCGATGGCTTCCTGTTCGATTTGGGCGTTTCGTCGCCGCAACTCGATATCCCTGGCAGGGGCTTTTCGTATAACGAGGACGCCCCATTGGACATGCGGATGGATCCGGGTAATAACACCTTAAACGCAGCTGAGGTCATCAACACCTATAACGAACACGACCTCGCCCGGATTCTACGCGTCTACGGCGAAGAGAAGTTCGCCTCGCAGATCGCGCGCGAGATCGTGCGCCGCCGCGAGCAAGAACCGATCGAAACCACCGGCCAATTTGTCGAGATCATCAAGGCGGGTATCCCGGCTGCCGCTCGTCGGCATGGTGGACACCCGGCCAAGAAAAGTTTCCAGGCCATTCGCATCGAGGTCAATCACGAGCTCGATGTGCTCGAACGAGGGCTTGATGCCGCCACCAGGTGGCTCAACCCGGGCGGACGTATCTGCGTCATCTCGTATCACTCGCTCGAGGACCGTATCGTAAAGAACCACTTTAAGGAGATGAGCCAGGGGTGCACGTGTCCGCCGGAGATTCCGGTGTGCGTGTGCGGCAACGTGCCGATACTCAAGGTCATCACCCGCAAACCCTTGGTTGCCCAGCCTGATGAGGTTGAGCGCAACCCTCGGGCGAGATCAGCCAAAATCCGCGTGGCGCAGCGTCTGTAGACGCGACCGCGCGATATTGGACCTCCCGCTCGCACCATAAACGAAGCTTAAACACACTACCAACGTACTCGGGATGGGAGGCGGCATATCATGGGCTACAACACTTCAAGCGCAGCACTCGCCTATGATATGAACGCCATGCCCGCCTATCGTGAG
>JAXKFZ010000166.1:0-2056 GCA_036550635.1 Collinsella sp.
AACTCCAGGTAGCGCGGGGCAAAGGGGGCAAGTGCCTCGGACTCGTAGGCAAGCACACCCTCCAGCTGCGGCAAGATCTCGGCCACCTGGCGTTCCTCCACCGCAGAGAGCGGCACCAGCGGGCCCTCCGTGCCGCGCTTGCCGGCGTGCTCGGCCAACGTCTCGTCAAAGACCTCGTGCAGCAGCTCCTGTGCGCGCGGCAGATTCTCGGGCGTCACGCGCTCCATGCCCTCTTGGGGCAGACGGGCATGCAGATGCTCCAGCACGTCGTGGACAAAGTTGCCCTTTTCCATGTTGCCAAAGCCCGCGTCGATCGACTGGGGCTTCACGCGGTACGAGACGAACCAGCATAGCGGGCAGGTCGAATAGGCCTCGATCTGCGAGGCGGACGTCAGACGCGGCACGAGCGGCGCGTCCTCACCCTCGCCATCGCGACGGCGCAGAACCAAATACGGCACGGCCTCGGCACTCAGATGCTGAGGGGCTTCACAGGTCACGCGCTCGCGCTTGAAGCCTTCACCTGCCGCGGGATCAAAGTCGGCGATGATATCGCCCTCGCCCACGCGCATGGGCTTGGCAGCGCCAGCGGCCTCGGCATGTGCCCACAGCTCGGTCCATACGGCTGCCGGGTAGCACTCGCGTGCCTGGCGATCGTGCGTCACACGGGCGAGCGCGACCGGACCGCTCGCCGCCTGCATCGCACGGCCAAAGCGCACGCGCAGCAGGGCAGCGGGCTCCAAAGACACGCCGTCGCGGCGCAGCTCGGCTGTCAACGTGGCAAGCGGGCCCTCTTCGTGCGAAAGCGGATAGCTGTCCAGGTCGACATCGGCAAACAGCACGGCATCGTAGCTGCCAGGGCGAAGAACCGACGCATCGGCAAGCGACGCGAAGCGCACTTGTGCTCGTGGTGTGCGATCGACCTCATAGGTCTCGTAATCGTAGGCGGTACTGCGCTTGTCCACCTTGGTTCGAACGCCGTCGAGAACCGGCACGGTCGCGGCCTGCGACACGTCGAGCGCGCGAGCATCGTTCATAAGGATGTCGATGGCATGGCGCAGCAAAGCCGTCTCTGCCTGGCGACGGGCCTGGCCGTCAAGGCCGCCTAGAGCGCGATCGGGCAACGCCTCGGCAACGGCAAGCATGGCCTTAAGCGCCGTCACGGGCTTGTCACGCCACAGCGCCTGGAACACGTCCGAGACCACACACGGTACGTTCTTAAACCAGTTATCGTCGCTCGTCGCCTTGCGCGCGCCCCTCACCTGGCCCTGAACGCTCTGCAGCAGGCTCTTGACGCCCGCGGTAGTCTTGCTGCGCGAGAGACGCATATTCTTATCGAAGGTACGGGCATTGACGGCATCAGCGCCCGAAAGCGGACTGTAGATCCAGTCGGTAAGCTCCGGCGCGGGCCACCACTCAGTCTTGGAAGCGGTGCCCTCGTCGGCGGCTTTCATACGCTCGATCAGGTTGGCGAGCGCCGTAAACTGCCTGCCCGCGATGGACTGGGAAAACGCCGTGAACTCAGTCGTCTCGGCCGCAATGTGACGCGCCGCCAAACGGGCGGCGAGCTCGCCGAACAGCTGGGGTGCCCGGGCAGAAACGACGAGCACGCGCACGGGGTCGGCGGGCGCGGAGGCGGCATCGTTGACCTTGGACTCCTTGTGCGCTTTCACCATCTTATCGATGGCGCCCGCATAGACATGAGCACGGGCATGGGGGCCGGCGACCTCAATAAAGGCAGGCTGAGCGGCGGCCCCGCAAGCGACATCAGACGCGACGGCGTCCTCCCCCAGCGGCGCGATCTCAAACAGCACACCGCGGGCATCAAATGCCGTGGCAAGCTCCTCGCGCATCGCCGCCTGCTCGCGGGCAAGCAGCACGACGACCTCTCCCCCATTGTTCGCCACGGCAGACAGCAGCTCGAGTAGACCGTGCGTAAACGACGTGGTACCGCGCACGCATACGGCGCGGGCGCACGCCGGCAGGCTATCGGCCAGGGCACCGGCCATAATGTCGGCTGCCTCGCAGGGCTCGACCATATCTCGACGGTCCAAACCGC
>JAXKFZ010000027.1:0-8327 GCA_036550635.1 Collinsella sp.
AAGATCGCCAAGCTCGAGGTCGTTCGTCATGGTCGCGTCCGTCGCGCCAAGCTGTACTACCTCCGCGACAAGGTGGGCAAGGCTGCTCGCATCCCCGAGAAGCGCTAAGAAGATCGCAGCGTCTGTCCACTCGTTTGGACACAAGGGTCACCTTCGGGTGGCCCTTCTTTTTATCTGATTTGCATGCAAGGAGGTCCTGGTATGGCCAATATGACGAGCTCGGTTTCGGCATCGCAGGTTGCCGGAGAGCTGGCGAGCGCAACGTTTGAGGAGATCCCCGCCCTCGTGGAGCATTATCGTGAGGACCCGCGCCAGCAGGTGATCAAGGCTTGCGAGCGTGCTCTTAAGCGCCATGCCAAGGAACTTGCCGAGCGCGAGCGCGTCAATGACATGTACGAGCTTATGCATGAGCTTGGCGGCGATGGGGTGGTCGTTGGTGTCGACGAGGTGGGTCGCGGATCGGTGGCCGGTCCTTTGACGGTATGCGCTGTCTGCCTTCCTATGGAGCCGCGCGTCTGGGGCATCAACGATTCCAAAAAGCTCACGCCGGCGCGCCGCGAGTTGCTCTCAGTGAAGATTGCCGAGGTGGCGACGGCGATCGGTTTTTGCCATATCGCGCCTAAGGATATCGATGAGATGGGCATGGCCCGTGCTATCCGTACCGCCGTTGCGGGCGCCGTGGCCGATACGGGGCTCGAGCCCGACTGCGTGCTTATGGATGGCAACCCCTTGGGCGCCGTTCCTAACGAGCGCGATGTGGTGAAGGGCGATGCCAAGATCGCCTGCATCGCCGCGGCGTCCATCTTGGCTAAGGTCACGCGTGACGAGATGATGGTCGAGTACGACGCCGAGTATCCCGAGTACCATCTGGCCGAGTCGAAGGGCTATGCGAGCCCCGAGCACATCGAGGCCATTCGAAAACATGGACTTTGTCCACTGCATCGTGTGAGCTTTTGCGGAAACTTTCTGCAGACTGAGCGCCTTTTCTAGGTCAATTGTGGAGACAGGGACCTCTGGGGTTTTATAAACCTGCTGGTAGCGGGCCGTATGCAACACCATTGCTGCGTACGGCCCGTTTTTTGACGGCATTTGGTCAGCTTTTGGTTTGCTTCCGGTACTTACCCGCATGAAAGGTGCCCTCATCATCGGGGCAATGCAGTGTGCGGGAAAGGAGACCCCATGAGTGCCGCAAGCAAAAAGAGCAAGACGCAGCAGCTCAAGGAGCGTTGGGAAAATGGCGAGCTCGACTGCGGGGCGATGACGCCCGAGTTTATCAAGGGACTCAGTCCCCGCGAGCTGGGTATGCTGGGCGAGCTGATCACCATCGACTACTTTAACGAGCGCGGCTACACCTTGCTGGAGCAGGGTTATCGTTGCACCGAGGGCGAGGCTGATCTGGTGCTGCTCGATGAGCTCGACGATGTCGTGGTGATGGCCGAGGTCAAGACCAGACGCGTCGCACTGGATTGCAACACGCGGGTCTTTCCCGAGGAGGCCGTGGACGCCCAAAAGCAACGCCGCTACCGCCGCATCGCAAGCTGCTATCTTATGGAGCATTATCCGCTCAAGGCGATTCGCTTCGATGCCGTGGGTGTCACCATTCGCGGCGGGCATATCGCCGAGATCGAGCATCAGTACAACGCGTTCGATTGGCAGATGTCGTGATGGCGTTCGAGACGTTTGCCGTTCACGCGGCCTGCATCCGTGGCGTCGAGGCGATTCACGTCACGGTCGAGGTCTCGCTTGCCGGCGGCGTTCCGGGCATCCAGATGCTCGGCATACCGAGTATGGAGGTGATGGAGTCGCGCGGTCGTATTCGCTGCGCGATGCGCTCCGCTGGGTTCGAGATCCCGCGCTCGGGCATTACGGTTAATCTGGCGCCCGGCGATATTCGCAAGACCGGTAGCGGCTTTGATCTGCCCATCGCCATCGCGGTTCTAGCGGCCGATGGTCAGATTCCCCGCGACAACCTCGATCGTTGTCTTATCGCCGGCGAGCTCGGCTTGGACGGCACGGTGCTTCCTGTCAAGGGCGAGGTGGCGTTTCAGCTATTGGCTCGCGACATGGGTCTGTCTTTTATCGCCGGCAGGTCCGACCAGCATGTGCCACTCGCGGGCGTGGATTGCGGCTTTATCGACCATCTGTCTCAGCTTGCTCACGGCATGGGCGATGCCGCGCGGCACTACTTGGATTCTGAGGGCGTCGAGGCGACCTTTGAGCCTGAGCTCGACTATGCCGACGTGCTGGGGCAGGAAGTCGCTAAACGCGGCATGGCGCTTGCGGCGGCAGGAGAACTCGGCTTGCTCATGATTGGGTCCCCGGGATCGGGCAAGACGATGCTCGCACGCCGTATGACCGGCATCCTGCCCGAGCTTTCCGTTGAGGATCAGCAGGAGGCGTTGTGCATCCATTCGGTCTTGGGTGAGAACATTGATGGCTTGTTGGCGGGGCACCGGCCCTTCCGCAGTCCCCACCATAGTATTTCGACCGCAGGCCTTATCGGCGGCGGGCGCCCGGTGCATCCGGGTGAGATCAGCCTGGCTCATGGCGGCGTGCTCTTTTTGGACGAGCTTGCCGAGTTTCCCACTGGCGTGCTGCAGACGCTGCGTCAGCCCATCGAGTGCGGGTACGTGAGGATCGTACGCGTCGACGGGGCTTTTACCTTCCCGTCGCGCTTTCAGCTGCTGGCTGCGAGCAATCCCTGCCCCTGCGGCTTTTTGGGCGATCGCGAGGTGCCGTGTCGCTGCTCGGCGGCGATGGTCGAGCGCTATCGGTCTAAACTGCGCGGTCCTTTGGCCGACCGTATCGACATGATGATCGATGTGACCCGTCCCGACCCTCAAGTGATTATCGAGGGTGCGGAGGGCATGTCGTCGGCCGAGTTACGTGACTACGTTGTGCGCGGTCGCGCCTTTCGCGCTTGGCGCGAATCCCGCATGGACGATGCGGATGCCGAGGCCGAGGATGACGAGAAACGGTCCATTGACGGCGTCGTTTCGACCTTTGAGCTCGATGATGCGGCGGAGAAGTGTGTGCTCGGCCTGTCGAAGCGCACGCATCTCACAGGGCGTGGCATCGTGCGCCTTGTTCGCATTGCGCGCACGATCGCAGATGTCGCCGAGAGCGAGCAGGTGACGCAGGACCACGTGCTCGAGGCGGCGATGTACCAGGGAAGGAGGGACCAATGATGGCTGAGGGGACCTTCGAGCTGCATCCAGGTGACGCGTTGTATCCCGAGACCGTTTTGGAGCTTTCTGATGTACCTCAGACGCTCTATGTGCGCGGCAACCCCGAGGCGCTTTCGACGCCCGCGCTCTCCATCATCGGTGCGCGAAAGGCCTCGCCGTATGGTCTTGCCGTGGCAGAGCTTGCGGCGAAGGTGGCGGTTGAGGCGGGCGTGACGGTTGTTTCGGGCGGCGCGGTCGGTTGTGACCAGGCCTCGGGTTGGGCTGCGGTCAACGCCGGCGGCAAACACGTCGTGGTGCTGGGGACGGGCGCCGACGTGGTCTACCCGCGTTCGAGCGCGGGGCTTATTACTTGCACGCTTGATACGGGCGGCGCGGTCGTGTCGATCTCTCCGTGGGGCATGGGTCCGCGCAAGTTCGCCTTTCCGCGCCGCAATCGCGTGATCGCGGCCCTGTCGCAAGCCCTCTTTGTATCCGAGGCAGGTATGCCTTCCGGCACGTTTTCTACAGCCGAGGCTGCTATGGATTTGGGGCGCGAACTTCTTGCCGTGCCGGGGTCGATCCTATCGCCCGAGTCGCGTGGCACGAATTACCTCATTGCGAACGGTGCCTGCTGCATCATCGACGAGGAATCTATCGAGATGGCTATCTCACGCATCTACGGCACCCTGCGCTACTCGCGCCCCGATGCTCCCGGCATTGCCGACCTGGATCCAACGCAGCAGACCGTGATGCATGCGCTCATCGCCTCTCCACTCAAGGTCGACGACATCGCGGCGCTCGTCTCGCTCGATGCTGTCGGCGTACTCAAACTCTTGGGTTCGCTTGAACTCGAGGGCCTTATCGAGCGCATGATGGATGGAAGGTATGCGCCCTCCAAGTTTGCCCTTCACGCCCAGACACCCTTCGGTCACAATGGAAAACGTGTCAATTAGAAAGGTGTTTGCAGATGCAGTTCGATCAGGTGACGGTTATCGGTGGCGGTCTGGCGGGTTCGGAGTGCGCGATCCAGCTGGCAGATCGCGGGTTTGCCGTAAAGCTGTGCGAGATGCGCCCCCAGGTGAGCTCCCCGGCCCACCATACCGATCATCTGGCAGAGCTCGTCTGCTCCAATTCGTTTAAGTCGACCCGTCCAGATTCCGCTGCTGGCCTACTAAAAGCCGAGCTCGAGCGCATGGGTTCGGTGCTGCTCGATTGCGCCCATCGCGCGGCTGTTCCCGCCGGTGGCGCCCTGGCGGTCGACCGCGTCAAGTTTTCCGAGCTTGTCGAGGCCGAGGTTGCCGCCCGTCCCAATATCGAGATCATTCACGGCGAGGTCACGCAGATTCCCGAGGGTCACGTGGTCATTGCCGCCGGCCCCTTGTGCTCGCCGGCGCTGAGCGAAGAGGTCATGAAGCTCGTCGGTGGCGACGCCCTTGCGTTCTTCGATGCCGCGGCGCCGATCGTCGATGCCTCCACGCTCGATATGGACGTGCTGTTCTCGCAGTCGCGCTACGAGGAGCAGGGGAGCGGCGACTATCTCAACGCTCCGCTCAATAAGGAGGAGTACGAGGCCTTTATCGAGGCGCTTACCACGGCCGACCGCGTGGTGCTCAAGGATTTTGAGGGCGGCGATCTGTTCCAGGCCTGCCAGCCTGCCGAGGAGGTTGCGCGCACCGGCAAGGACGCCATTCGCTTTGGCGCCATGAAGCCCGTCGGCCTCACCGACCCGCGTACCGGACGTCGCCCTTGGGCGGCGATTCAGCTGCGTGCCGAGAACAAGGAGAAGACCGCCTATAACCTGGTGGGCTTCCAGACCAACCTGACCTTTGGCGAGCAGAAGCGCGTCTTCCATATGGTGCCGGGCCTGGAGAACGCTGAGTTCTTCCGCTACGGTGTCATGCACCGCAATACCTTTGTCGACGCCCCGCACGTGCTCGATGGCACCTTTGCCGTGCCCGGTACCGGTGTGCGCCTGGCCGGTCAGATCACCGGCACCGAGGGGTACATGGAGGCCGTGGCGACGGGCCTGCTCGCCGCGCTCAACACCTATGCCGAGGCTATCGGTGCCGCGGGCGTCGAGCTGCCGCGCGTGGGCGCTCTGGGCGCGCTCGTGGGCTATGCGACCGATCCTGCCACCGTGGGCTATCAGCCTATGCATGTCAACTTTGGCCTGGTGCCGCCACTCGAGGATGGTAAGCGCCGCAGCAAACGCGACCGCTACCAGGCTTATGCGGATCGCGCCCTCGAGGCCCTTGATGCCTATCTGGCCACTCGACCCGATCTGTTTGGAGGCGACCGGTCATAGCTTTTGACCTGTACGACACCGTCGACTCGTTTATCGCCTATATCGCACGTGTTGAGGGACTTTCTCCCAACACGGTGACAGCCTATGGCTCGAGGCTGGAGCGCTTTGCTGCTTGGTGCGAGCGCGAGGATATCGATGCTTTCGCTGCCGACGTGCGCACCATTCGTCGCTATCTTGCCGAGCTTTCGCGTGAGCAGGTGGCTCCCCGAACGCTTGCGGCGCACCTGTCGGCTATCCGATCTCTCTATCGCTGGATGGCTGCCGAGGGGATTGTCGAGGGCGATGCGGTCTCGGCGATCGCATCGCCCAAGCTGCCGCGTGACCTGCCGGGCGTCCTTACGACCCAGCAGGTCGAGGCGCTGCTCAAGACGCCTGATAACTCGACGCCCGCGGGACTGCGCGATGCGGCGATGCTCGAGCTGCTCTATGCCTCGGGTGCTCGTATCTCTGAGCTCGCAGCACTCAATGTGGAGTCTATCGCTTGGTCCGAACGCACGTTGCGCCTGTGGGGCAAGGGGAGCAAGGAACGTATCGTCCCTCTGTATCGTCGTGCGCTCGAGGTGACGCGTCTCTATATTGAGGAGGGGAGGCCGGAGTTGCTCGCTCAGGCAAAGCGCCGCGACCTCGCTACCGGGTCGCATCCGCTGCTTATATCGGCGCGCGGCAATCGCATGAGCGCCGCCATGCTCCGGCGGCGGTTCCATACGCTGGCGACGCTCGCCGGCATCCCGGCCGACATCGCCCCGCATGCGATGCGCCATACCTTTGCGACCGACTTGCTCGAGGGCGGTGCGGACCTGCGCTCGGTTCAAGAGCTGCTGGGTCATGCGAGCCTGTCCACGACGCAAATCTACACGCATCTCACGCCCGATCGGCTCAAACGTGCCGTGGCTCAAGCCCATCCCCGCGGCGAATAGTGGCTGGGACGTCCCGCGTCGCACTCAGGTGTGTGGTTTTGATTGCGGGTTGGCAGGAAGGTGCATTCCTGCTATCATTCATCGGGTTGCTTCACGGCAACATGTTTTTATCACGCACGCGCGGCTACTTCATACCGTGGTGCCCGGGCTTTGGTAGCACATGTCCGGGTTGGTTTTGGAGGATGACCCCGCGCGGAGGCAAACCACAGGAGGTTTAACATGGCTACCAAGATTAATATCCGCACCCTGCTCGAGGCCGGCTGCCACTTCGGTCACCAGACCCGTCGCTGGAACCCCAAGATGAAGCCGTTCATCTTCGGTGAGCGCAACGGCATCTACATCCTCGACCTCAAGCAGACCATCCTCGACGCCGACCAGGCCTACACCTTCGTCAAGAACGTCGCCAAGGGCGGCAACGTGCTGTTCGTCGGCACCAAGAAGCAGGCTCAGGAGGCCGTCAAGAACGCTGCTGAGCGCGCCAACATGCCTTACATCAACCAGCGTTGGCTCGGCGGTATGCTGACCAACTTCGTCACCATCCGCTCCCGCATCAACCGCATGGAGGAGCTCGAGGCCATGGTCGAGGACGGCCGCATGGCTGTTCTGCCCAAGAAGGAGCAGGCTGTTCTCGGCAAGGAGCTCACCAAGCTCCAGACCAACCTCGGTGGCGCCCGCGACATGAAGGGTCTGCCCCAGGCTCTCTTCGTCATCGACACCAAGCGCGAGGAGAACGCCATCAAGGAAGCTCAGCGCCTGAACATCCCCGTCGTCGCTCTGATCGACACCAACTCCGATCCCGACGAGGTCGAGTACGGCATCCCCTGCAACGATGACGCTATCTCCGCTGTCACCCTTATGTGCGAGCTCATGGCTGACGCCTGCCTCGCTGGCTCCGGCAAGGAGCAGGTCTCCGAGGCCGAGATGACCGCCGAGCCCAAGGCCGAGTAAATCAGTCCTATTTAAGTCTTTTTCATCTCTTTGAAAGGAACCACAATGGCCCAGATTACCGCCGCTATGGTCAAGCAGCTCCGCGAGATGACCGACTCCCCGATGATGGAGTGCAAGAAGGCTCTCGTCGAGGCTGACGGCGACATGGACGCCGCTGTCGACGTTCTGCGTAAGAACGGCCTTGCCAAGGCTGCCAAGAAGGCTGGCCGTGAGACCAACGAGGGCGCTGTCGCCGCGTTCGTCTCCGAGGATGGCAAGACCGGCGCTCTGCTCGAGCTCTCCTGCGAGACCGACTTCGTTGGCTCCAACGCCAAGTTCACCGGCTTTGCTTCCAAGGTCGCCGAGGTTGTCGCTACCACCGAGCCGGCCGATGTCGATGCTCTTCTCGAGAAGCCGATGGGCGAGGAGACCGTTTCCTCCGAGCTCACCGAGATGATTCACATCATGGGCGAGAACATGAAGATCTCCCGCTTCGCCGCCCGCAAGGCTGAGAACGGCGCGCTCGCTTCTTACATCCACATGGGTGGTAAGATCGGCGTCCTCGTCGAGTTTGCTTTCGAGAAGGCCGAGACCGCTCAGGCCGACTCCTTCAAGACCTTCGCTCACGACGTCGCCCTTCAGGTTGCCGCCGTCGCCCCGATCTGCGCTACCCGCGATCAGGTTCCGGCTGAGACCGTCGAGCACGAGAAGCAGATTTACATGGCTCAGGCCGCCGAGTCCGGCAAGCCCGAGGCCATTCAGGAGAAGATGGCTGTTGGCCGTCTGGAGAAGTTCTACAAGCAGTCCGTGCTCACCGAGCAGGAGTTCATCAAGGACAGTTCTCTCACCATCAAGAAGTACGCTGAGCAGGTCTCCAAGGAGCTCGGCGATACCATTACCGTCGTTGCCTTCGACCGTCTGGTCCGTGGCGAGTAAATAAGCTCTTGTAGCTGGTAATGAGCAGGCTGTGGGTTTTACTCACAGCCTGCTTTTTCATGGCTCTTCTTAGAG
>JAXKFZ010000028.1:0-2151 GCA_036550635.1 Collinsella sp.
ATCCCTCGTTAAGGGTGGGCATCTTGTCAACGAGGCCAACGATGTACTGGCCGAACCCGCGCCACTCGATGACGAGGGCAACCATCTGGGAGATCCACTCACCACGTGGTTCCGCCACAAGCGCATCGAGACCGACAACACGCACGGCACCGGATGCACGCTCTCGTCCGCCATCGCCTGTGCACTGGCCCAAGGCATGGATCTTGCCGACGCCGTCAATGCGGGCAAGGCATTCCTGACAGGCGCTCTGGCCGCCGGCCTGAACATGGGCAAAGGCTCCGGCCCTGTCAACCACATGTGGCAGTATTAAGATTCGCAGTCCAAAACCACCGCAAAGGCGACAGGCACCCTTGCGGTGGTTCCCATAAACATCTCGATCCGTAACAGTTAGAGTCCATTTTTCGGCCCACCTGTTACAGATTGAGACATTCAAATTCCGCTGAGAAGAAAATCTCAATCTGTAACAGTATCTCGGCGAAATCGACCCTAGATGTTACAGATCGAGACAAACGACCGATATCGGCCTAAATAATCTTAATCTGTAACATCAAGCCCGTTTTCGGCCTTACAACTGTCACAGATCGAGACAAAGCAACGAAACAAGCCACCACAAGGGGAACTTCTGTGGTGGCTTGGGGTCGCGCTACTCTCCGAGCATCTCTTGGAGCTTGGCTGCCACGGCGTGACCCAGGCTCTCATGGCTTTCGGGCATCATATGCAGATAGTCGATATCGCCCGGCTCGGCAAAGTCGGCGGCATTCAAAAAGTCGCAGCCAAACTGCTCAGCCACATGCGCGTAGTACTCACCAAAATGTTCCGAGGCTTCTACGGAATGCTCGTCAAAATCGGTCATATATACGTCGGCGATCTGCGGCTTAATCTTGATAGGCGCCATCAGCAGAATGCGCGGACAAGGCGCAGCGTCGGTCCACGGAAACGCGCGGACGGCGCGAATCAGCGCCATGGCGCCACGAGCGATATCGGCAGCCGTCACGTTAAAGACCGTCTTGCAGTCGTTGGTGCCCAGCATGATCACAATGGCGTCCAGCGGCTTATGGGCCTCGAGCATCATCGGAAGCGCGCGAATGCCGTTAAGATTGGTGTCCAGATGGCACATGTCGTCGCGTACCGTCGTGCGGCCGTTGAGGCCTTCTTCAATTACATGCCAGCCCTCGCCTAAGTCACGTTGGGCCACGCCACACCAGCGCACATCCCGCGCATAGCGCACCGCGGTGCCGTCGCGCATGCCCGCCGGATCGTAACCATAGGTGTTGCTGTCGCCAAAGCATAGAACGTTTTTCATCGTAAGCCCTTCCTTTTAGTAAAAAGCCGGCGGGAGCAGCCTCTCCCGCCGGCTCGACCTATCTGTCAACACGTACCGGTTACAGGTACTTGCGCCAATCGTCCTCGTCCTCATCATCCTCGGTAGCAGCCTGGGCTTGCTCGGCGGCGCGAGCTGCCGCAGCGCGAGCGGCAACCTGAGCATAGGACTCCTCGTTGCGCTCGGGGAAGTTTGCCAGCACGTGCTCGAACTTGGCAAAATCCTCATCCCAGCGCGTAGAAGGCACGGCAAAGAAGACTTGCTTGACCTTAAAGTCGCCCGACGCGAGCTCCTTGCGGAAGAGCTCGGCCACGGCCTCTGCGTCAAAGCCGTTGTTGTCGCAGCCCCAAGCACCCAGCACGAGCTTCTCGCGACCCAGCTCGTCGCAGATGGCAAGCACAAAGCGAATGCGGTCGCGCAGGGCATCCAGCAGAGCATCGTCGCTCACGCGATACTCCTGGCGGGCGCGCTTAACGTTGGGCGCGGCGGCCACGATCACGTCGGCGTATGCATGCACGTGGTTGCGGTCGAAGCGCACCGCAGGCACCACTAGGGCGCGGTTACGATAGAGCTCGCAGTTGATGTTGCGGCGACGGTTCTCGCCGTACCATTTGCGCTGCTTATCGAGAACGTTGTACAGATACGAATCGGCGCACAGTGTGGCCTCCTGGCCCAGATAACCCTGAATATAGCCACCGCCCGGGTTGGTGAACGAGGCAAAGGCGAGCACGGCCATGTCGCAGAACTGCGCATAGCCACGACCGTTGTCCAAGATGGCCTGCGTGGCGGAGGCATCGAGCACGGTGACCTCAGGCAGAGACGCAGCAGGC
>JAXKFZ010000167.1:0-1700 GCA_036550635.1 Collinsella sp.
CGGCTTCCGCAATGGACGTCTGCTGCTCCCCTACCGTTGGAACGTGAATCTTCTGTCCATCGACGACCTTAGATGCCCGATTGAGCCCCGTAACGTCTGCCTCAGGCGCCAGCCCGCCGGCGGCATCAATCGCCTGAGCCACCCGCGCGCCGTCTTTGAGCCTGTATACACCGGGCGACACAACAGCGCCATCAACATCGACATAGACTTCTGCCGCGGCAGACGCCTTAGACGAAGAGCCTTCGGATGTCTTTCCGCTCGAGGCATCGCCGGATCCCGGCTCCACCAACGAGTCTGAACCGTCAGTGCGCTCAAACGACACGCCGCCGGCACCGCCGCCAAGGTTCGCCATCGCCAAGCCGCTCGCCATCGCAATGACGACCAGTATCGCCACGACCACCGCCTTATGACCGAACAGCTTGTCCGCCAAGCGGTCCATCTTTTTGACCCGTTCGTGTTGTTCGCGCTGCGCCATAGCAAAACCTCCCAACACCATCGTGTCAGGAAAGGAACTCCGCAACAGCTACGCTCCAAAACCGGTTTTAGCGGTCAAACCAAAAACCGACCAAAACCTTGCACAAATCTGTCCATTTATTCAGGCACACGTCAGCAAATGAACACTTAGCCGCAAAATGCCCAGATAGCAAAAGACCGACGATGCAGGCGCATCGTCGGTCTATGCACAAATTTACTCGTGATCTTGGTAAATCTCACGCGGAGCAAGCTCCGAATGTTTGCGTTTTAAGGTCTTGGGGGCCTTATACGTGTTGCTCTCGAAGTCGATGTACTCGGTCTGTTTGAGCAGGCGCTCGATCATCTCCTCGTGATCGAACAACTCCCAGGCCTCATGCACGGCATCGAGTTTAGCGTGCGTCTCGGGACGGCGCGGCATAAATAGCGTGCAGCAGTCGGGAGCGGCCTCAGTCGAGATATCGAACGTGCCGATCTCCTCGGCGCGCGCGATGATCTCCTGCTTGTCCGAACCGATGAGAGGACGGAACACGGGGATCTTCACGGCCTCGTTGACGGCCATGATGTTCTCAAGCGTTTGGGAGGCAACCTGCCCAAGTGATTCGCCCGTAACGATAGCCTTGGCACCCTCGATGTGTGCAATGCGCTCGGCAACCGAATACATAATGCGGCGATACATAATCACGCGCAGGTTGCTGGGACAGGTCACCGAAATCTCGCGCTGGCAGTCGCCAAACGGCACAACATACAGACGGCCGATCTGGACACCCGGCTCAAGGGCGCGAATGATGTCCTGCACTAGATACTCGCTGGTATCTGGCGTCTGCGGACGACCGGAAAAATGCACCGGCACGCACACGGCTCCGCGTCGCGCGAGCATCCAGGTCGCCACCGGCGAGTCGATACCCGATGACAGCAGGGTCACGACCTTACCGGCAGAGCCCACCGGCAGACCGCCCACACCGCGCTCGGAGCGCGCGTACACATAAACGCTACCCTGAACAACCAGCACGTGAACCATCGCGTCGGGATCGTGCATTTGAACCTTTTTATCGGGGAACGCCTCGCACAGCACCTCGCCAACCTGTCGATTGATATCAATCGAGGTGAGCTCATAGTCGGTATTGGAGCGCTTGGCGTGCACCTTAAACGAATCGAAGGGGCCAAACTCACGCAGCGCCTTCACGGCGGCGGCACAGTACTCCTGAGGGTCGCGATTGGTGTGATAC
>JAXKFZ010000168.1:0-13352 GCA_036550635.1 Collinsella sp.
ATCATGACGTTCTCGTACTGGAACTTGTCCTGAAGCTGCTGCTTGACCTCGTTGTTGTACTTGGTCTTCAGACGCGGCACATACTTCTCTTCTGCCATTGTTCACTCCTTCTTGGGGTTTTAAGCACGGGGCGTGGCCACGATGGGTTGTCCTCGTGCCTCCTGGCTGCATCCGCGCCGCTCATGGCATTTCGCGGTTTGGACTCGACGCAGCAGGAGCCGACAAAACAATCGGTACTATACGCGCATCGGGAGCGTATTTCCAGAAAAACCTCGTCTGCCTGCACAACTCCACAACTCCCCCGCACAAATGGGTCCCAAAAAGCTGTTGCGGTGAAATAGGGACTGTTTGGCGGCCTAACAGGCTTAAACAATCCGTATTTCACCGCAACTTATTGGTGGGGATGCGATTAGCGCTTGCGGGGGACGAGTTTGGTGCGGCGCAGGTGGATCATCTCGGCGGCGATGGAGATGGCGATCTCCTCGGGGTCCTCGGCCTCGATGGCAACGCCGATCGGAAGGTGCAGCTCGTCGATCTGGTCCTGCGTAAAGCCTTCCTGCTCCAGGCGGGCGCGCACAAAGGCCGTCTTGCGGCGCGAACCCAGACAGCCCAGGTAGGCAGGCTTGGCACGCATGGCCTGAATCACCACGTCGATATCGGACTTGTGACCCGCCGTGGCGACGACCACCAAGTCGCGCGGACCGATGGGACACAGCTCGCTCAGGTTCTTGTAATCGACCAGGCGACGATCGTAGACACCGGGCACCCATTCGGGCGTCAACGTGCCGGGGCGGTCATCGCAGGCCACGACGGCAAAGCCCGCCGCCGTGAGCACGCGCGCCGTCGCGGCGCCCACGTGTCCGCAGCCAAAGATGTAGGTCAGGCCCTCGGGGCAGAGCGTCTCGACGTGCGCCGCGGGAATCTCGGAGGCGGCGTTAGTGTAGGTGACGTTACTCCCCTCCTCCACCAGTGAAAGCCCGGGGCAGCCCGCAATGGTATGGCGCGATGCCTCGCCATGGTACTCGGCCACATCGCCCTCGAGCGCGCTCGCGATAAACGGTTCAAAGTCGATGACGAAGTCGCCGATGCGCCGATAGACCAAGACGTCGGCAATTTCCTGGAACAACGGTGCCTGGGTCGCATCCAGATGTAGGTAGCACAGGCAGATGGCTCCGCCGCAGATCATGCCGGTATCGGAGTTCTCGCCGCCCATGGTGTAGCGGACCAGACGCGATTGCCCCGCGGCCAGCAGCTCTCGCGCCTCGTCCAGCGCAAAGAGCTCGATCTTGCCGCCGCCGATGGTGCCCGCCTGGCTACCGTCGGCAAAGACGGCCATCCAGGCGCCCACGCCGCGCGGCGACGACCCCGCCGTGCCGGCTACGACCACGAGCTCGCACGTCTCGCCAGCACGCAGGGCGACAAGCGCCGCATTCACAACATCGAGCTTTTCCATTGCCGCCTTCTATCCTCTAAAGATATCGGTGAGCATAGCGAGTGCCTCGAGCACGCCGCCGCCGACCGACGTCGCCTTGTCCGAAATGTAGTTGATATAGCTGGCATCGCCACGCGGATCGACATCGGCGCATTTAAAGCCCTCAGTCACCTGCACGCCGTTCGCCAAAAGCCCGCGCAGGCAGCCATCGATCTGCGTGCACATGGGCGTATCGTCCGCGTAGCCAATCACGTCTCCGGCGCTCACGATGTCGCCGATTGCGCGGTCGGACCGAAACACGCCGGCGGCGGGGCTGTGGATAACGCGCTCCTTGCCATAGCCGGCGATCACGCCCGGCACGCCCGTGTTGGGCTGGGGCGAGCCCTGGGTAATGACGCGGCCCAAAAAATGCCCGCGCATGGTCTCGACCACGGCGTCGCAATCGACCGGCGCGGTAAAGCCCGGCCCCACGGCGATGACGGTAGGCGCCATGTCGCGCGTGGTGCCCAGGTTGCGCTTGGCCAAAATCGCGTCGACCACAGCTGCGGGTTTAAGCTCATCGAGCATCTTGGCCTGAGGGTCCACCACGACGGCAACATCCCCCGCTTGGGTAATCTCGAGCGCCTCTGCCGGCGTCTGCGCCAAGCGAGCGCGAATGCCCTCGACCTGGACCTCGCCCAGGCGAATAGCCTCGCAAAAACTGATTGTGCGGCGGATGCACGTGGGAACCGCGATATCGGCCAAAACGACCGACACGCCGGCGCGCACCAAGCGAGCGGCGACACCCGTGGCGATATCGCCGGCGCCGCGAACATAAACGAGCATTCCCGGGGCACCTCCCTGTGCTACGGTTTGAGCAGAGCAAAAGCGGCTCGACCGCTACTCTGATGATTATTTATTATCACAGTATTATACGGCGGTGAACAGATGGAAACGACGAGCGGAAACCTTGCCTCCACGCTCAAGATCGAGCCGGGCATTACCGCAATTATCGGCAGTGGCGGCAAGTCGACCCTACTAAAGACGCTCGGCCTTGAGCTTATGCGCGCCGGCGGCCGCGTGCTCCTCTGTACCACCACGCACATGTTTCCCGTCGCCGGCGTGCCATGGGACGGGTCGAGCCGTCGCCTGGGCGCCGCGCCTTGGAAGCCGGGAGCTCTGCATGTTCCTGGCTGCACTTGCGAGGCATGCGCTGGCATGAGCCGCGGAAGTATCTGCCAGGCGGGTGTTTTGGACCCGGAGACAGGCAAGCTCTCCGCCCCCGCCGAGCCGCTCAACGAGCTGGCGCAGCGCTTTGACTACGTGTTGGCCGAGGCAGATGGCAGCAAGCGACTCCCGCTCAAAGCGCATGCCGCCTGGGAGCCGGTAATTCCCGCCGCCACGGCAAACGTTGTCTGGATCGTCGGCGCCTTGGGGCTCGGCAAGCCCATCAACGAAGCCGTCCACCGCCCCGAGCTCTTTTGCGAGCGTTGCGGCTGCGAGCTCACCGACATCGCCACGCCCGAGCGCGTCGCCCAGGTGCTCAATGCCGAGCTGCGGATGCTGAACCTCAGCAATGCCCGCATCATGCTCAACCAAGTCGACACGCTCAGCGACCCGGCTATGGCCGATCGCTTCGAGACAGCCCTCGGCCGCTCCGTCGTCGCCACCAGCCTCAAATAGCCGGCGCTGCCCCAGCAGACCTATAAGTTGCGGTGGAATAGTTCCTGAAACGGCCTATTTGGCGGCTAAACAGGAACTATTCCACCGCAACTGCGGAGGGGAATCCGGTGATCTTCCTGCTAGCGGGGGACGTAGCGGCCGGGTTGGGCTCCGGTGGGCTCGCCGTCGCGCGCGGCCAGCACGCCATTCACAAACACAGCCTTGGCGCGGCCATGTGCCTCAAAGCCCTCGAGCGGTGTGTAGTCCACAGCCTGATGCTGCGTCGCCGCGCGAATGGTCCAGCGCGCCTTGGGATCCCACACGCACACGTCGGCATCGGCACCCTCGGCAAGACAGCCCTTGCGCGGATACATGCCAAAGACGCGCGCCGGGTTCTCGCTCATCAGGCGGCAGAGGTCCTCGGGGCCCAGCTGTCCCTCAAAGCTCGTAGCGATCGCGACGGGACGATGCTCCACACCGGGTCCGCCGTTGGGAATCGCGCGGAAGTCGTCGCGCCCGCGGTCCTTTTGCCCGTGCAGGTTAAAGCTGCAGTGGTCGGTCGCGATCGTATCGATCTCGCCGGCCACAAGCGCCTCGCGCAGTGCCGCACGGTCGCCCGCATGGCGCAGCGGCGGGCTCATCACATATTTGGCGCCCGCAAAGCCGTCCTCGCCCTGCTCCAAATAGCACGTATCGTCGAGCATCAGATACTGAGGGCAGGTCTCGACATAGATATTCTTCTGCCCGCGCGCTTTGGCGGCACGAATGGCCTCGAGCCCCAGCTTGGTCGAAAGGTGCACCACGTTGACCGGTGCGTCGCCGGCCAGGTGCGCCAGATATAGCAGACGGCTCACTGCCTCGGCCTCGCACACGTCCGGACGGCTGAGCGCGTGGCCCTCGGGCCCGTGGATACCCTGCTCAAACACGCGCTTCTGCAGCTCATTCACCAGCGTGCCGTTCTCGCAATGCACGCACAGTATGCCGCCAATACGCTTGAGCTCCTCGAGCACCTCGAGCGTCTCGGCATCGTCCAAGCGCAGGTGGTCGTAGGCAAAGTAAGTCTTAAACGACGAAACGCCTGCTTCACGCATAGCCGCGAGATCGGTGCGGTTGCGCTCGTTCCACTCGGCGAGTGCCATATGAAAGGCGTAGTTGGCCGTGCAGGTTCCGTCGGCGCGGCGATGCCACTCGGCCAAGGCATCGGGCATGGTCACGCCACGATCGGCCGTCGCGTAGTCCACGATGGTCGTCGTGCCGCCGCAGGCAGCCGCGCGCGTGCCGGTCTCAAAGCTATCGGCTGTCCAATCCATGCCAGTCCAGCACTGCATGTGCGTGTGGCCGTCGATAAAGCCGGGAAACACCCAGCAGCCCGCGGCATCCTCGACGGTATCGCCCTCGGCCGGCTCAATCGCCGCGGCGATCCGCACGATCTTATCGCCATCCATGGCAAGATCGGCGCGGCGAAGCCCCTGGGGCGTCACGAGCGCGCCGTTTTTGATGATGATCATAATTGCTCCTTATTGATTGATGCAGTTGGCCACGTGATCAAAATACGAGCAGGCGGCGATATGCTCCGCTATGCGTCGCTGTCCCTTGGCGGTATCGACGTCCCACAGCTCGTAGGCACGCGCCTCGACCAGCACCACGTCAATATGGTCCTTGAGGATCGAACCGCCGCCGTCCTTGCCCTCAAGACACATAAGTGCATCGAACAGCTGCCTAGGAAAGAGCACCGGGCTCGAAGGCTCGCCGTTGCACGCAAGACGCACCGGATGCTTGCGGCCACGCTCGTCAAATGCACGAACCATAGCCTCAAAAGAATCCGAACTCACGAGCGGCTGGTCGCCCGGCAAAAAGAGGCAACCTTTCCAGTTGCGTTCGACCCCCCACGAAAGGCCCGCGCGGACGCTTTCGCTGCGCAGCTCGCCATCGTGCAGCACGCACGGGCAATGCTTGTCCTCGCAAATCTGGGCGACCTCGGACCAACGCGTCGAAACCACGGCGTCAAAGCCCTGGGGAACCGAATCGATGGTCCGAGCAATCAGCGGCTCGCCATAGATATCGGCAAGCATCTTGTTAGAGCCAAACCGCTTGCCCTCGCCCGAGGCCATAATGACGCAACCGAGTTTCATCTCCGCAAACCTCCCCTGGCTGCTTTGGACACCATAGTTGCTATACCCACCATACCAAGCTCACACTCCGTCGGAACAGGTATGCGCTCATTTTTCCAGCGAACGCCCCTTGGCTCTCCATAGCACAAAGGAGGACACCCCGCGACGCAGGGCACCCTCCTCAATGGTGCAGATATGCCTACTCAGCGTCGCCGGTAAACGTGGTACCGGTCTTGCCGGCAAGACCGTCACGTGCCTTCTCGAGCAGCGTGATGAACGCCGTGCGGCCCGGCTTGCTCTCGGCAAACGTCGAGGCGGCCTGGACCTTGGGCAGCATGGAGCCGCGACCGAACTCGTTGGCCTCGGACAGACGCTTTACGTCAGCCGCGGTCAGCGTGTCGAGCCACTGCTCGTGGTCGGTGCCAAAGCCAATGGCAACCTTCTCCACGGCCGTCAGGATAATCAGGGCATCGGCATCGAGCTGCTCGGCGAGCTTCTCGGCCGCAAAGTCCTTATCGATGACGGCGGCAGCGCCCTTAAGGTGGTTGCCCTGGGCCTTGGTGACGGGAATGCCACCACCGCCGCAGGAGATCACCACGTGGTTGGACTCGACGAGCGACTTGATGGTGTCGAGCTCGACGATGTTCACGGGCTTGGGCGAGGCAACCACGCGACGGAAGCCCTGCTTCTCGTCGTGGATGAACTGGTAGCCGCGGTCGGCCTCCAGCTCCTTGGCCTCGGCCTCGCTCATCCACGGACCAATCGGCTTGACCGGGTCGGCAAAGGCCGGGTCGTCTGCCGCAACCTCGACCTGGGTGAGCACGGTGGCGACACCCTTGTCGATATTGCGGTCGAGCATTTCCTCGCGCAGCGCATTTTGCAGGTCATAGCCAATGTAGCCCTGGCTCATGGCGCCGCAAACGGACAAGGGGCAGGGAACGTACTTCTGAGGATTAGAGCGCGTAAGCTCAGCCATCGCGTTGGCGATCATGCCCACCTGGGGACCGTTGCCATGCACGACGACGACCTCGTTGCCCTCCTCGATCAGGTCGACGATAGCCTTGGAAGTCGTCTTGACGGCCTCCATCTGCTCGGGAAGGTTGGCGCCGAGGGCGTTTCCGCCCAGGGCGACAACGATACGCTTAGCCATTTCTCAGCCCAGCTTTAGGCCTGGAACCAACGGGCGGTGTTGCGCTCGTCGAGGGCCTTGAGGGTAGCGGCGGGATCGGCAACCTTCTGCAGGAACATCATGGCTGCGATGGCGTACGGCTTGTAGCTGGCCTCCTTGTACATGCCCACGCGGTGCATGTCGAAGACGTCGGCGTTGACCTCGCCGTGCTCGCAAGAGACACCGGAGATGTCGGCGGGCAGCGGGTGCATAAAGATAGTATCCTGGCCGTTGGCAGTCTTCTCCATGAGCTCGGTCGTGGAGCACCAATCCTGATGCGTAGCGTTCTGAGCGAGCAGCTCCTTCTCGAGCGCTGCGATGCCGGCGTCGTCGCCCTCGGCGTACAGGTTGGTGCGCTTCTCCATGGCGGCAAACGGAGCCCAGCTCTTGGGGATCACGATGTCGGCGCCCTCGAAGGCCTCGGCCATGGTGTTGACCTGCTTAAAGGTGGTGCCGGACTCGGCGGCGTAGCCCTTAGCGCGCTCGACGACCTCGGGCATGAGGTCGTAGCCCTCGGGGTGGGCCAGGGTGACGTCCATGCCAAAACGGGGCAGCAGGCTGATCAGCGACTGCGGGCAGGACAGCGGCTTGCCGTAAGAGGGCGAATAGGCCCAGGTAACGGCAACCTTCTTGCCCTTGAGGTTCTCAAGGCCGCCAAACTCGTTGATAAGGTAGAGCATGTCGGCAGAGGACTGCGTGGGGTGATCGGAGTCGGACTGCAGGGAGATGAGCGTGGGACGGTGATCCAGAACGCCATCCTCGTAAGCCTGCTGGACAGACTCGGAGACCTCAGCCATGTAGGCGTCGCCCTTGCCAATGTACATGTCGTCGCGGATGCCGATGACGTCGGCCATGAAGGAGATCATGGTAGCGGTCTCGCGGACGGTCTCGCCGTGAGCGATCTGGGACTTCTTCTCGTCCAGGTCCTGCAGCTCAAGACCGAGCAGGTTGGCAGCCTTAGAGAAGGAGAAGCGCGTACGGGTGGAGTTGTCGCGGAACAGGGAGACAGCCAGGCCCGAGTCGAAGATCTTGGACGAGACGTTGTTCTCACGCAGCTCGCGCAGGGCGTCGGCGACGATGTAGAGCGCCTTGAGCTCATCGGTGGTCTTGTCCCAGGTGTGCAGGAAGTCGCTGCCGTACATACCCTTAAAATCGAGGCCGTTCAGCTGCTCGACGAGCTCGGTAAACTTAGCGTCCATGGAAATGTCCTTTCTAAAGATGAAACGATCGCAATGAGTAGATGTGCTCCGGCATGCGCGTGTGGCTAGAACATGCAGAGCACCATGACGAGGACCCGCCACCGTTGAGGAAGCATGGGAGATAACGACCGCGGGCCCCAAGTCAACAGGGGGTGCCGGGGACACGAACGGCCCCCGGCTCAACAGGATCGAAGAATGGGACTAATCGATCTTGTTGTTGGTCAGACCGGCGCGGAACACGGTGGCATCGCCATCGGCCTGACTCGGATCGTAGAGGTTCAGGGCAGCCACATACATGGCGGCAGCGGTGACCAGGTCGTCCTTGTAGGTGACCTCGTTGGGAGCGTGAGCCTGAGACTCGGCACCCGGGCCAAAGCCCACGCAGGGGATGCCGTAGCGGCCCTGGATGGAAACGCAGTTCGTGGAGAAGGTCCACTTGTCGCACAGCGGGCGACCGGTGCGCTTGTCCATGCTGGGCTCGCAGCCGATGCGCTCGTCACCGAACATGGCCTTGTGGGCGTCGACGAGGGCCTTGACGTGCGGAGCGGTCTCCTTGTTGATCCACGTGGGGAAGTAAGCCTCGGTCTCGTAGACCTCGCCGGTCCAGGACGGACGGTCGTACATGTACATAGAGACCTTCACGTCGTCGCCGTACTTCTTGGCGGCCGGCAGGTTGCGGATCTCGTCCAGGCAGGACTCCCAGGTCTCACCGGCGGTCATACGACGGTCGATGGAGATGGCGCAGGAGTCAGCGACAGCGCAGCGGCTGGGGCTGGTGTAGAAGATCTGGCTGACGGTGCAGGTGCCGCGGCCCAGGAAGCGGGCGTCCTCGAAGTGCTCGGGGTTGTACTTGGGGTCGAGCATCTTGACGAGGCCCTTGATGTCGGTCGACTCGTCGCAGCCGTTGTTGTTGAGGGCGCGGACGTCGGCGATGATGTCGGCCATCTTGTAGATGGCGTTGTCGCCGCGGTCGGGAGCGGAGCCGTGGCAGGAGGTGCCGTGAACGTCGACGCGGATCTCCATGCGGCCGCGGTGACCGCGATAGATGCCGCCGTCGGTAGGCTCGGTGGAAATGACGAACTCGGGCTTAATGCCGTCCTTGTTGTAGATGTACTGCCAGCACATGCCGTCGCAGTCCTCTTCCTGGACGGTGCCGACGACCATGATCTTGTAGCCCTCGGGGATGAGGCCCATGTCCTTCATCATCTTGGCAGCGTAGGTAGCAGAAGCCATGCCGCCCTCCTGGTCGGAGCCGCCGCGGCCGTAGATGATCTCGTCGGTCTCGTAGCCCTCATAGGGATCGGCGTCCCAGTTCTCGATGTTGCCGATGCCGACGGTGTCGATATGGGAGTCGATGGCGATGATCTTGTCGCCCTCGCCCATAAAGCCCATGACGTTGCCCAGGCCGTCGACCTTGACCTCGTCATAGCCAAGGCTCTCCATCTCGGCCTTAATGCAAGCGACGACCTCACCCTCCTCGCAGGACTCAGAGGGGTGAGAGATCATGGCGCGCAGGAAGCGAGTCATATCAGCACGATGGGACTCAGCAGCAGCCTTGATAGCGTCGAAATCGAGTTCTTTAGCCATTGTTCATAACCTTTCAAACTAAGGAATCTACCTGTGAGGTGGCGGAGCGATACCTATTTACTCCGCCCCAACGATTAGCAAGTGGGGTATTCGCCTTCCCAGACGATGCGACGGTACTGATCCGGATCGGTGTCACCTTCCGTGGAGAAGCAGAGCACGGAGCTCGTCTTGTCCAGGCCGATGAGCTCTTTGAGCTCGGCGTACTCAGGATCGAGCATGAGGGTCTCGACCAGGCCAGTGGTCACCGCGCCGGACTCGCCGGAGATGACGCGCGGGTCGCCCTTCTCGGGGGCGCCCAGGGTGCGCATGCCGCGAGCGGTGACCCAGTCGGGGCAGGACACGAAGGCGGTGGCATGGTTGCGCAGGATATCCCAGCCCAGGATGTTGGGCTCGCCGCAGCACAGACCGGCCATGATGGAGGGCATGTCACCGTCCACGATACGCGGATCGCCGTCGCCGGCGGCAGCGCCCTTGTACAGGCAGGCGGCAGGAGCGCACTCGACCACGACAAAGGTGGGCGGGTTATCGGGATACAGATTGGTGAAGTAGCCCACCACGGCGCCGGCGAGCGAACCCACGCCAGCCTGGACAAACACGTGCGTCGGGCGGTTGATGGCCATCTCGCGCAGCTGCTCGGCAGCCTCAGAAGCCATGGTGCCGTAACCCTCCATGATCCAGGACGGGATCTTCTCGTAGCCCTCCCAGGCGGTGTCCTGAACGATGACGCCGCGCTCGCAGGCGTCGGCCTCGGCGGCGGCCATGCGCACGCACTCGTCGTAGTTGACCTCTTCGATGGTCACCGTGGCGCCCTCGGCGGCGATGTTATCGAAGCGGGGCTTGGTGGAACCCTTGGGCATGTGAACGACGGCCTTCTGGCCCAGCTTGTTGGCAGCCCATGCCACGCCGCGGCCATGATTGCCGTCGGTAGCGGTAAAGAAGGTGGCCTGGCCAAAGTCCTTGGCAAGCTGATCGGAGGTCAGGTAATCGAAGGTGCACTCGGCAACGTCCTTGCCGGTCTCGTCGGCAATGTAGTTGGCCATGGCAAACGAGCCGCCCAGGACCTTAAAGGCGTTGAGGCCAAAGCGATAGCTCTCGTCCTTAACGCACAGGTTGGACAGGCCCAGGCGCGCGGCCTGGCCGTCCAGGCGGGCAAGCGGAGTGACGGTGTACTGGGGGAACGACTGGTGGAAGGCACGGGCCTTCTTCACGTGGTCGAGGCTCATGATTCCCAAGTGCTTGTCATCGCTCTTGGGCATCGTGTTGCCCGCCCACTGGATCTTATCGGCCATACGGTGAACTCCTTAAGTCCTCTCTTGCCGGCCCCCGCATACGCGTTTCAGCCCATTCCCATTCATGCGACTGAACTTTTATGTGGATGCCAAACAAAAAGTTTGTTAGCACTGTTCTATCACACTTTTTGATTGGCAAACCTAACAAATTGTTTGTTGCCGTAATCGGTACCTTTTCGCCGACGAACGGTTACATAACGCAGCAACGCTTTCGTTATTTGCGAACAGGTGTGGTTTATGGCAAAGTGTGCCCAAACTAATTTTTAGGAAGGCACCCATGACCCCCGCACAGATTGAGTTTTACAAGCGCCTCGCACACGGCCTGGCGCTCCAATTTGGCCCCAACTGCGAAGTCGTCGTCCACGATCTGGAGACCGAGGACGTGGACCACTCCATCGTAGTGATCGAAAACGGCCACGTCAGCGGGCGCAAACTGGGTGACGGCCCCAGCCATATTGTGTTTGAGTCCATGCACGAGGGCACCACCGACGTGCACGACCGCGAGCCATACCTCACCAAAACCACCGATGGCAAGCTGCTCAAGTCCTCTACCATCTTTATCCGCAACGACGAGGGCAAGCCCGTCGGCATTTTGGGCATCAACTTTGACATTACGCTTATGAAGGCTTTTGAGCGTTCGCTCGATGCCTTTACCGGCACCGGCGGCACGGGCTATACCGAGCCCGAGCCCATTACCAAGAACATCGGCGACCTGCTCGAGGACCTGCTGCACGAGTGCGAGCAGTTTGTGGGCAAGCCCGCGGCACTCATGACCAAAGACGAGCGCATTCGTGCCATTGGCTACCTCGACCGTCGCGGCGCCTTTCTCATTTCCAAGTCGAGCGAGCGCGCCTGCGAGTTCTTTGGCATCTCCAAGTACAGCTTCTATAGCTACCTCAATGAGGCCAAGGCGGCGGCCGGCGACAAGTAGGTACTCGCCTGGATTGCCCCTCCCCTTTTGGGCGCGAGTTCTGGAAAGCGCGAATCCAAGACCGAGCCGCTTGGGAAGTTCCATATAATCGATGTCATTAGTATTTCGAAAGGATGGAACAGAATGGCGTTGAGCAAGGCATCATGCACCGGTCGCGGATTGATTCCGGCAATTGGTGGACATGTGCACCGCATGTTCGATGAGGGTGAAGACGACCTGTTTTCGCTGAGCCTTGACGATGTGATGGATGATCGCCCGTGGACCGCCGACGAACTCATGGGCGGCGGCGGGGCTCGCCCGTCAAGCCCCAATCCCGCACTTGCGCCTAAGACCGCATCTGCGCCGACTCCTGCGCAGCCGGCTGTTTCGACGCCCGCGCCTACACCCGCACCCACTTCGGCGCCCACGCCCGCTCCCCGCCCCGCAAGCGACCCGTCCGAGACGGCGGCATTTCTCGCAGCAGCGACGCAGGGCAAATCGGCCGACAGCACTGTTATGTACAGCGCCCAGCAGTTGCCTGTTCCTGCGGCACGCAAGCCTCCGGTCACAAGGCTCGATGAGCCCGTTGCCCATCAGGTTGTCCACGATTCCTGGGCTGCAGCCGATCTGGATGAGACCTCTACCGGCATGCCGGCGCTCGATGTTCCAGTTAACCCGCTTTTTGCCGCCAACACGAGCGCCGCGGGCTATGAGGGCGGTGCGGCATATTCCGATTATTCCGATGGCTATGCTGGCACCGGTCGCATCGAGACCGAGGATTATGGCACCGCATCGAGCGATTATCTCAACGATCCGTACGCTGCCACGCCTGCACCGGAATATGACCCGGAGGCCGCGTCCGCACCGGCGTATACCAAAAGCACGGGCGAAGAGCGCTTCGCCGATTATTACGCCGAGGAAAAGGCGCTGCGTTTCTCGGAATTTCCGCAGGCAGTCAAGGTTGCCTTTATCGCCATTATCATTGCCCTGCTCGGTGTCATTGCGTTTGAGGGATTCCAGCTGTTCCGCGGCCCCACCCAAGCGGAGTCGGAGACCCAGCAAAAAGAGGACGATAACCAGTACCTGGACATCAACACCCTCAAGGGCGACCCCAACGACGGGGACGACGAGTAACAGATGCCGAAAACTGAGGGCCGTAAACCAAATCAAGCGACTCGCGGGATTGTGGGGGCGTAGACGGGCGAATGGGCCATCGACGATTTTGAGCTGGCAAGGGCCGGGAATTAGATTCCCGGCCTTCAACCTAGCACTGCTTTATGAGATCGAGCACCGCAGGAATGTCATCGGCGTTCCGAAGCGCAACGTAAGTGGGTAAGCCCGGGCCAAATCCGCCCTGTGCGCGTTTGTCCTGACACATGTCCTCTGGATCAATTAGGTCGTCCACGCTCTTTGCCAGGCCAACGGCGATCCAACCACCGTTGCTGGTCCTGCCTTCTAGCACGGCATGCAGTTTTCGCTTGCCCGACCTGAGTCCTACATAGTACTTGGCTATATAGGACTCCCACGAAGGATTACCACTCAGAACAGACTCGCGCACCTCATCGAAAAGCTTCTGGTTGAGTCCGCCTTCGGCAAAAGTGGGGTGATTCTCCTGCAGAGTCCAAATAGGCGCCTCGTCAGACTCCCCGCGAGAAGGACGGTACTTGTCGACGACGTCTGCCGGGAGGTCGGGATACTTCCATATCTCGCACGCTTCTTTCGCCAGCTCGTCCGCGCGCTGCCCAATCTCTTCCTCACCCCATTTTTCATGCGAGACAATCGATTTGTTTAGGTAGAGCGGGCTGCACTTAAATCCGACGTCAGGCAGATTGAGCTTGTCCGAGAACGACCGGTTTGAGTACTCCTGGTTGTATCCCGTCAGCGTAAGATTTCCCAAGTTGTTGCACAGCCTGTCGTGGACGTCTTCCCAGTTCTCACCAAGCGATTCCTTCCAGCCGTGCTCATCATCGATCGTCTGGGGCATGATGTGCTCGATCTGGTAATCGTCGGCTGAG
>JAXKFZ010000169.1:0-8054 GCA_036550635.1 Collinsella sp.
AACGTGCCGCGGTATGCCTCGTCGACACACGCCGAAATTTCTTCGGCCGTGTAATCATTCAGTAACATTCCCAACACATCTTGAGCGATTTCAAAGTACGATTTATCTGCAAGCGAGCTGATATCGACCTGCTGGGTGCCGAGCTCGTCCGAGACAAACAAACCCCCGTCGGGAGCGATGCCGGTGCGGATTGCCACCTTACTTGAGCACGATAAAGTGCGTCCTCGTGTACTATGATAAGTTCCCATATAACACTGCTCCTCGGATGCCTTGGTCCCAATCGGTGAAACCATGGTATCAGAGCGCGCAAAACAGGTTTGCAGAGGCTTTTAGAAAGGTAACCTCAAGCCCATGATTAAGATTGCCAAGTTTGGCGGCTCGTCGGTCGCCGACGCCGAACACTTTAAGAAGATCAAGGCCATCGTCGATGCCGACCCTGCCCGCCGTTTTGTGGTGGTTTCCGCCTGCGGCCGCCGCTTTAAGGGCGACACCAAGGTGACCGACCTGCTCTACCTGGTTAACGCGCACGTCAAGTACCACGTGTCGTGCGAGGAACTACTCGAGGACATCGGCCAGCGCTATTTTGATATCGCTGACGAGTTGGAGCTCACCTATCCCATCCGCGAGGAGTTCGCGGCCTTTGCCGAGCGCGCCCGCTCGGGCGGCTACTCTACCGAGGAGCTCGTGAGCCGTGGCGAGTACTTCACCGCTCGCCTGATGGCGGAGTACCTGGGCCTGCCGTTCTTGGACGCCGCGACGGTTGTGGCGTTCCATCACGACGGTACGCTCAGCATGAATCGCACCTCCGAGCTGGTGCAGGAGTACGGTCAACAGGGCGGCTTTGTTATGCCTGGTTTCTACGGCGCGACGCGTGAGGGCCAGATCAAGCTGCTCGACCGTGGCGGCGGCGATATTTCCGGCTCGATTTTGGCCAAGTGCCTGGGCGCCGACCTGTACGAGAACTGGACCGACGTCTCGGGCTTCTATTCTGCCGATCCGCGTATTGTTCCCGAGGCTCAGCCCATCGCCCGCGTTACCTACGAGGAACTGCGCGAGCTTTCGTACATGGGTGCGAGCGTCCTGCACGAGGAAGCCGTATTCCCCGTGCGTGAGGCGGGTATTCCGCTGGTCATCAAGAACACCAATGCGCCGCAGGACCCCGGCACCATCATTAGCGAGACGGCTGATGAGGGCGAGGCAGAGCCCATCATTACCGGCGTGACTGGCAAGCGCGGTTTTGTCGCCATCAACGTCGCCCGCGACCGCACCAAGCCCCGTGTTGGCTTTATGCGCCGTGCGCTTTCGGTGTTCGAGCGTTATGACGTCTCCGTCGAGCACATGCCCACCGGTGTCGACCGCTTTGGCGCCGTGGTGCAGGAGCAGGACGTGCACGATTCACTGTACTCGCTCGTTGGCGACATTCAGCAGGAGGTCGAGCCGCTCGAGATCGAGGTTGTCGAGGGCCTGGCGCTTATCGCGACCGTTGGCCGCAACCTGCGCGGCCGTGCAGGTATCTCGGGCCATCTGTTTGGTATGCTTGGCCAGGCCGGCGTGAGCGTGCGCATGATTTCGCAGAGCTGCGACGAGATCAACATCATCATTGGCGTGGAGGAGAAGGACTTCGATCTGGCGATTCGGACCATTTACCGTGCCTTCTCCGATGAGAACGGCATTGTGAAGGTCTCCGACCTGGAGGCTTCCGCGCCGGTCGATCCTGCTCTGGCTGCGCTCCACAAGTAGCTGCTATCTCGCTAGATTTTTGGGACTCGCCTCAAAAATCTACGGCGGGGCGTTTCGTTTCGGTTTCGTTTCGACGGGGCGGGTTTCGTGCCCGCCCCGTTCTTGTATACACTGGCAACAATAATCGGCCTGCTCGGCGTGCGGGCAAAAGCCACAACCTTTAAAGGGGGAAGCATGAAACAGTACACGGTTGCTATTTTGGGCGCGACGGGAGCCGTGGGCACCCAGATGCTCGAGTGCCTCAACGAGCAGAAGTTTCCGGTCGGTAAGCTCAAGCTGCTGGCGAGCGCGCGCTCTGCGGGCAAGACCGTTGAGTTCCGCGGCGAGCAGATCGTAATCGAAGAGGCTTGCCCCGAGGCCTTTGAGGGCTGCGACATCGTACTCGGCGCTGCCGGCGACGATATCGCCAAGGAGCTGCTGCCCGAGGCCGTCAAGCGCGGCGCCGTCGTGGTCGACAACAGCCATGCTTTCCGTATGGATCCCGAGGTGCCGCTGGTCGTGCCCGAGATCAATGCCGACGATATCAAGTGGCATCACGGCCTTATCGCCAATCCCAACTGCGCGACCATCATCGGCCTGGTTCCCACCTGGCCGCTGCACCAGCTCGCCGGCGTGAAGCGTATGATCGTCTCGACGTATCAGGCGGCTTCGGGTGCCGGCGCTCCCGGTATGGCCGAGCTCGAGGCTCAGCTGGCCGCCCTGGGCCGCGGCGAGGAGATTCCCGAGCCGCACGCATTTGCCGCCCAGCTCGCGAGCAACCTGATTCCGCAGATTGGCGGCGTCAAGGAGGAAGGCTTTACCTCCGAGGAGATGAAGCTGCAAAACGAGGGCCGCAAGATCATGCACCTGCCCGAGCTGCGCGTGAACTGCACCTGCGTACGCGTGCCCGTGCTGCGTTCGCACTCCGAGAGCATTACGCTCGAGTTTGAGCGCGATATTACGGTGGAAGAGGCCCGTGCTGCGCTGGCTGCTGCTCCTGGCGTCAAGCTGGTTGACGATATGGCTGCCGAGGATGCACACGACCGCTTCCCCATGCCGATGGACACCTCCGACCAGGACCTGATTTGGGTCGGCCGCGTGCGCCACGACATCTCGAACCCCGAGGCCGCGCGCGGCATCACCTTCTGGTGCTGCGGCGACCAAATCCGTAAGGGCGCGGCAACCAACGCCGTCCAGATCGCTAAGCTGCTCTGCGAGTAGTGTGACCTGTCCGGCGGGGGCCGGGCTTAGTTTTCAGAACGTCCTCGACCATGTGTGGCGCCTTGTCCTGCTCCTTCGGAGCCGCGGACAAGGCGCCACACTGGTCTGCGGAGTGTTCTGAAAACTAAGCCCGGCCCCCGCCTGCGGTGACGCTGTTGCGAGCGGTCTGCGATGGGGCCGTTGTTGGTTGGGGCCGCTGGGCTGATGTGGGGGCGCGCGGCTGTTGCGGGCTCTGGTCCCAGCAGCGGCCACGGCGCTTTGCGCCTGCCGCCTTGGGGGACTGTGGAGCGCGGCCGGCAGCTGCGGCGCGTTCGCGCCTGCTGCCTGGGGTGACTTTGGGGTCGTGCGGCAGCTGCGGCGCTGCGCGCCTGCTGCCTGCGGGGACTTTGGGGTCGATTGGGGTTGTCTGCACAATTCGCGGTATTATGTTGCGGAGTTTTGAAAGGAGCCGCTGGTGGTCACGACGACGTTTGCTTCGCCTTTGGGCGAAATCTTGCTTGCCGCTGATGGCCGCGGTCTGACGGGGCTTTGGTTTGAGGGGCAGGAGCACTTTGGCTCTACGCTTCTCAAAGAAGATGCAGAGCATGTTGAAGGTACCGATGCGGTTTCCGGTATTGGTGGCATGTCTTCGGCGAATCCGGCCCATGGTGCGGCTTCTTCGGTGCTTGAGCGTTCGTGGGCTTGGCTGAATGCTTATTTTGCAGGGCAGGAGCCTCGGTATACGCCGCCGTTACATATGATCGGTACGGCGTTTCAGCGTGAAGTTTGGTACGAGCTGCTTTCTATTCCGCGTGGCGAGGTCGCTACGTATGGCGAGATCGCCCAGCGTGTTGCGGCTCGGCATCGTGTACCGGGAAACGATGACCCCGTTGTGTCTCCCCGTGCCGTGGGGGCCGCGGTCGCGCGTAATCCCATTTCGATTATCGTGCCGTGCCATCGCGTGGTGGCGGCCGACGGATCGCTCAACGGATATGCCGGCGGGCTTGATCGCAAGGAGTGGCTGCTGCGGCTTGAGGGCGCGTACGAGGTGTAGCGCTCGAGCACTTTGCATAGCCAAGATGCCGTGAAAGAACGGGACACGCTTTCCGAATGGAGGCTCAGACGGAAACCACGTCCCGGAATTCTGTTTTAAAGCGGGATGCGCTTTCCGAATGGCGTCCCGAGCGGAAACCGTGCCCCGGAATACAGCCTCAGAGTGGGACGCCGTTTCCGGTTGAGACCACCTGCCTGGACATCCATCTACGCCCGCTCCTGCAGGGCGTAGATGGACTTATCCATGTTGAATAGGTAAGCCACAACGCAGACGATGAAGAACGCCGGCAGATTACCGAAACCGAAGACCTCGCAACCGATAAGGATTGGCGCGAGCAGCGTGTTGGTGGCGCCGCCAAAGACGGCGGCGTAGCCCAGCGCGGCGCAGAACTCGACGGGCATGCCGAGAATTCCGGCGAGCACGACACCCAGGCTTGCTCCGATGGAGAACAGCGGCGTTACCTCACCACCTTGATATCCTGCGGCAAGCGTGGCGATGGTGAGTGCGAATTTGAGCGCCCAGTCCCAAGGCATGATGGCGTCCTTGCCGTCACCGTTGAGCGCTGCCGATATCAGGTTGGTACCAAGTCCGCAGTATCGCCCCTGCCACAGTGTGAACAGAATCGCTGATAGCGCGATGCCCATAACGGCGATTCGTACATAGGGGTTGGGGAGCAGTCGCGCCGCAAGGGTCTTGGCGTGGGCAAGGCACCAAGCAAAGGCGCCGCCTACCATGCCAAACGCGATACCCAGCACCGCAAGCCGTCCAAGACCGGGGAGATCAAGCGCGTATGAGGCGACAACGGCGACTTCGAACTTCTCGAGTCCCAGGGCGCCGGAGGTCATACTTGCGGCGAGCGAGGCCGTAAGCGTGGGAAACAGCGCGCGGTATTCCATGCGTCCTGCGACCAGTACTTCGATAGCAAAGACCGTGGCAGCAAGAGGCGTTCGAAAGAGCCCGGCAAAGCCAGCGGCCATACCAATGAGCAAAAACGTGTTGCCGGGGTTTCGGAAAGGTAGACGCCGGCCGATCCAGTGTGAGACGGTTGCACCGATCTGCACGGCCACGCCCTCGCGTCCCGCGCTGCCGCCAAAGAGGTGCGTTCCCCACGTGCTCAGCATAACGAGCGGCACGAGACGCGGGGAGGTGGCGTCTTCGCGCCCGTGGCCTACGTCAAATACCAGGCTCATGCCGCGGTCGGTGCCCTTGCCCCAAGTGCGGTAGGCAAATACGATGGCCAAGCCCATGAGGGCGAGGAGGGGAAGGAGCAGAGTGATGTGCTCGTCGCGGAAGGTGCCAATCGCCAGAAGCACGCGTCCAAAGAGTGCACAGATGGCGCCAACGATAATGCCGATAGGGATTCCGACGGCACCCATAAGCACGAGGCCGCTATAGGTGTTGAGCAAGCGTTTGATTCTGCTCGATACGTTGCTTTCCGACATTTTGTTTTCCGACACTTGCTCTCTTGATAGAAAAAGAGCTGGAGTTGCGCATCGTTGAGAGGCTTTCCAGCTTTAGCAAAACAAACTTATAAGATGCTGCGGGCCGCGTCAAGATAATTGCTTGACAGCCTAGGAGGCGGCTGGTTGGCTGGCTTAAAACCTAGCGCGTGAAATGACGCTCCGCGCTATTCAGCGCGCTTGATAGGATGACGAACCACGGTCTTTAGTTTCTCCGGTGCACATTTGCGTGGATCGGAGAGATAGATTTCGTGATGTAAACGGGTATCTGAGAAGTCGGGGACATAGCCCTGCTCGGTCGTGTATTCATGCATAGCGTCTACGGTCGCCGGTTCGTTGTCGTAGGGCCCGGTGTGCATGCATTGAACGCAGAGACCCTCGTCAACTTTAAGCAGTTCGACGGCGGAAAAGTCCAGTTTCTTTTTGGTCGTGGCTTCCGCGACCGCCCAGTCAAAGTCATCTCGGGTGACGAAATCGGGCAGGCGGATGCACGAGATAAAGTTGAAATCGTCCTTGCGTACATAATCGATGTCGCTGCTCGGGGAGTCTTGCCACCAGAAACCCTCGAGCGGCGGTACCACAAAGTCGAAATAGCCCTCGATATTCCTTGAGCCTTTCTTCGACATCTTGACGGTATAGGCGATGCCGTAAAGCAGCGGCAGGGCGTTTTGATACTCGCCACCTTCGGTATTTGGGTCGCCCTTTCCGCGAACGGCAACGTAGCTCATAGGCGGGACAGTTACGATACTCGGCTTGCTTGCAGGTTTGTAGAGCTCCTTGCATTCCTTCTTAAAGTCGAACGCCATGTTGGCCGCCTTTCTGCGTATTGGCCTGCTTAGATAGCGGAATCATATCATAGAAACGAACAGCTGTTCGAATGATTTGTCTGACAGATAGAGATGCGTGCGTTGTGTTTGGCGGTCGGCCTGACCCTGTCGATGATTTTTCTGCCTCCCCGGCGCCTCATCTATAGCTGCCGTTTCCCCATATAAAACCAGCCAAAATAAACCTGTCCCTTTTTGGTCGGTGCGAAATGGGTAATACTAAAGAGTTATCCGACCAGATGGGAATTAATCGATGGCTTATATCGAATTCAAAGACGTCATCAAAGCATACGGCGAGGGCGATGCCCGCATCCACGCGCTCGACGGCGCGAGCTTTTCTGTTGAGCGCGGTGAGCTCGCCATTATCCTGGGTGCTTCGGGTGCCGGCAAGACCACGGCGCTCAACATTCTGGGCGGCATGGATACGGCGACCTCCGGCACCGTGACGGTGGACGGGCGCGACGTGAGCTCCGCCAACGAGGCTCAGCTCGTGGAATACCGCCGCGCCGATGTCGGCTTTGTCTTCCAGTTCTACAATCTGGTCCCCAACCTGACGGCGCTCGAAAACGTTGAGCTCGCAGCTCAGATCTGCCCCGATTCGCTCGATGCCGAGCAAACGCTTTGCCAGGTTGGCCTGGGCGAGCGCCTCGCCAACTTCCCCGCGCAGCTTTCGGGCGGCGAGCAGCAGCGCGTGTCCATTGCCCGCGCACTGGCAAAGAACCCCAAGCTGCTTTTGTGCGACGAGCCCACGGGCGCACTTGACTATAAAACCGGCAAGCAGATCTTGCAGCTGCTACAGGACACTTGCCGCAAGCAGGGCATTACGGTCATCATCATCACCCACAACTCCGCGCTAGCACCCATGGCCGATCGCCTGATCCGCTTTAAGAACGGTCGCGTGGAGAGCGAGACGGTCCAGCAAAATCCCGTGCCTATCGAGACGATCGAGTGGTAGCGCCCATGGACCAGGACCGCCAAAACAGCCAATCCGGCGATGCTAAGCACACGGAGCGCGACCGGGAGTTTACGACCTACCGTACCGCTCAAAGCTCAAACGATATGGTGCCGACGGTTTTTCGCCGTGGCATCTATCGCACAATCCGAGGTAGTCTTAAGCGCTTCTTGTCAATCGTGGTTATCACCGCGCTTGGCGTGAGCGTGATGTGCGGCCTTAAGGCGGGTTGCGAGGACCTGTGCGATTCGGTTGACGCCTACTTCGACCAGCAAAATGTCTATGACATTAACGTGCAGTCGACCTATGGCCTGACTGACGATGATCTCGACGCCATCCAAGAGGTCGATGGCGTCGAAACGGCCGAGGGCATCTACGCCGAGACCGCCTACACCGCCGTGGGCACAACGCGCGAGCGCGTGGTCGTGCAAAGTCTCTCCAAGGAGAACATCGATCAGCCGGTGCTCGTGAACGGCGATTTGCCCGAGAGCGCCGATGAGGTCGCGGTGACTTCGAAGTTCCTGAAGGCTTCGGGCAAAAAGCTCGGCGATACGGTGAGTTTTGCCGCCAATGACGCGAGCTCGTCCAATCAAAGCGCCAAGGACCAGTTTGCCGCGGGCGATTACACCATCACGGCCGAGGTTCTCGATCCCACCGACGTGAGCTCCGACTCGACAGTCAACGCCTTCCGTGCCGCCTCGGCTGCGGACTATAAGTTCTATGTGAGCGAGGACGCCGCGACATCTTCTTCCTACTCCGCGGTCCACGTGATCGTCGAGGGAGCCAAGAGCCTCAACTCCTATTCGGATTCCTACGCGGCAAAGATCAATGAGGTCAAGGGCAAT
>JAXKFZ010000170.1:0-3351 GCA_036550635.1 Collinsella sp.
GAGCCTGCGCGCTGTCTATAAGACCGATGAGGAACTTGCCGACGCCATCGCAGCCGCTTATCGCACGGTGATCGCCGACCTGTACGCAGCAGGCTGCCGCAACATCCAGTTTGATGACTGCACCTGGGGCATCTACTGCGATACTGACTTTGTGTCCAAGACCGGCATGAGCCCGGTCGACCTGCAAAAGGTAAGCGAGCTGGGCGTGGCGCTCAACAATGCCGCCATCGCGGACAAGCCCGACGATCTGGTCATCAACACGCATGTGTGCCGCGGCAACTACCACTCCACCTATGCCTTCGAGGGCGGCTATGACCCCATCGCGCCGTACCTGTTCGCAAACGAGGATGTCGATGCATTTTACCTGGAGTTCGATACGCCGCGCGCCGGCGGTTTTGAGCCGCTGAAGTACGTTGCCCCCGGCAAGAAGGTCGTGCTGGGCTTGGTAACCACCAAGGCGGCAGAGCTCGAGAACGAGGATGTTATCGTCGAGCGCATCCGTGAAGCCGCAAAGTACGTGCCGCTCGAGAACCTGTATCTGTCGCCTCAGTGCGGCTTTGCCAGCTGCGAGATTGGCAACAAGCTGACCGAGGATGAGCAATGGGCAAAGATCGCGCTGGTCAAGCGCATTGCCGAGCGCGTTTGGAAATAGCGCTAGTGTTTGCAGGTGGCGGCGCGTGCGAGGCATAGTGTATCGCGTACAATGGTTCGGATCGTATCGTTCGGGCAGGTTATCCGATATGCCTGATCGCCCTTCCATTCGAAAGGACATCCATGTCCCAGTCCTCGACGCCCGCCGTCAGCGATGCCATCTACGACGCATCGTCGCTCGGCCGCCCGCGCATGTTCCTGCTCGGCCTACAGCACCTGTTTGCCATGTTTGGCGCCACCGTGCTGGTGCCCGTGCTCACCGGCCTCTCGGTATCGGCAACGCTTTTGTTTGCCGGCTTGGGCACGCTGCTGTTCCACTTCCTGTCGCGCGGTAAGGTGCCGGCATTTTTGGGCTCATCGTTTGCCTTTATTGCCGGTTATGCCGCAATCGCGCCCAACGGCGAGACCGAGCTTTTGCCCTACGCCTGCCTGGGCGTAGCTTGTGCCGGTCTGCTCTATCCGGTGCTGGCGGCCCTGTTCCGCGCGTTTGGCGCCAAGCGCGTTATGCGCTTCTTCCCGCCGGTGGTGACTGGTCCCATCGTCATTTCGATCGGTCTGATCCTGGCGAGCTCCGCTATTGCTAACTGCCAGACCAACTGGCTTGTGGCTGTTATTGCCGTGGCTGTGATCGTCATCTGCAACATCTGGGGCCGCGGTATGGTCAAGATCGTGCCGATTTTGCTGGGCGTTGTGGTGAGCTATGCCGTTGCGGCTGCGCTCGGCGAGGTTGATTTCTCGGGCGTTGCCGCCGCTCCGTGGGTCGGTCTGCCCATCGTGTGGGACAACACCGTGTTTGCACTCTTTGGGCCGCAGTTCGATAGCGGTCTTGCCACGACGGCCATCATCACCATCATGCCGCTGGCCTTCGCGACCATGATCGAGCATATCGGCGATATCTCTGCTATCGGTTCGACTTGCGAGCGCAACTACATTGCCGATCCCGGTCTGCATCGCACGCTGCTCGGCGACGGCCTTGCCACGATTCTGGCTTCGCTCTTTGGCGCTCCGGCCAACACTACGTATGGTGAGAACACCGGCGTGCTCGCCCTGACGCGCGTGTTCGACCCGCGCGTAATTCGAATTGCCGCGTGTTGCGCCATCGTGCTTTCGTTCTGCCCCAAGTTCGCGGCTGTCATTGCGGCCATGCCGGCGTGTGTGATCGGCGGTGTGTCGCTCGTGCTCTACGGCATGATCAGCGCTGTGGGCGTCCGCAACCTCATCGAGAACCAGGTCGATTTCCAGAACAACCGCAACGTGCTGGTTGCCGCGCTGGTGCTCGTGCTTTCGCTCGGCATCGCGTACAGCACCGCCGGCGCCATCGTGTTGGAGCTGGGCGGCGTGACCATTTCGCTGTCCGGCATTGCCGTGGGCTCACTGGTGGGCATTGTGCTCAACGCCATCCTGCCGGGTAACGACTTTGAGTTTGATGTCTCCGAGCTTGAGGAGGCTGCTGAGTAGCAGCTGCGTTCAGCTAAAACAAGATATGGTGCCCATGCGTATATGCGTGTGGGCACCATTTTTAATGTGTCAGTATCCAGTGGATGCCGCGGGCCATGCGTAAGTCGGTTTGGGCAAAGTGATTGCCGGGGTTGAGCTCCAGCGTTGTTGGAATGCCGCGCTCGACGAGCAACGCTTCCATCGCGCGTGTGTCGTCGAGTACATGCCGCATCATGCGGTTGGGCGTCTTGGTTTCCTTTTTGCCGAGTGACAGGTAGACGGCTTGCGGGCTGCCGGCAAAAGGGGCCGTGCTGGCACGGTCGACAAAGTCGGGAAACCATAGCGACCCCGATGCGCTCGCGGCGCGGTCAAAGGCGTCGGTTTGCCAGAGGGACCAGAGTGCGAAGAGGCCCGCGAGCGAGTAGCCGGCAATGCCGCGCCAGGTGGGCGGCTGAGGAATCGACGACTCGACCTGGGGGATTATCTGATTCAGCAGCTCATCAAGAAAATCGGCAGCTTGGCCGCCGAAAGGCTCGGCATCGCGTACGGTCCCGTCGCATGCCCAGGGGCTCAGCTCGCGATTCCAATCGAGCCCGCCAATGGTGACGAGGGCGAATGGCGGACAGTCGAGCTCTCGGCAACACTTATAAACCTCGCTGCCGTCGCCCACGACCACAGGAAGGTAGATGACAGGCGCGCTTTCCGTATGATTCGAATAAACGGTTATCTGCTTTTGATGCGCTTCCATGACGGGCTTCTCTCAGTGTTGTGATATCGGCAGCCCCAATTGTCGCACGCCAACGTATGCCGGTTGGGCTAGACCAAAGACAATCTCGTGCATCCCCTGCGGACGCATATGGAAAACGCCACCGCCGGAGGGGAGCTCGGCGGTGGCGTTGTTAAACGGTGCTGGGGCTCGGGGCCTTCGCGGGAGCTGCCATGTGCGCAGAGGCGTCTAAGAACGCTTACGGCTCGCCATGGTGCCTGCGGCGATAGCGGCTGTTCCCGCAAGGACGGTTGCCACGATGGCCGCACCCGAGGTGTCGCCGGTTGCCGCGAGCACGCCGGTAGTCTTGGCTTTCGTGGTTGAAGCCGCAACGGCCTTGGTCGGCTTTGAGCCCTCAGGCTTGGGGTTCTGCTTGGACTCCGCGGGCTTGCTTTCTGCGGGCTTGGTCTCGTCGGGCTTGGGGTCTTCCGGCTTGGCTACCTCGGGAGGTGCGATGGTCGTACTTTTGGCGACTGCTTTGATATAGAGGGAGTCGA
>JAXKFZ010000171.1:0-2388 GCA_036550635.1 Collinsella sp.
GCAGGCATCTGGCGAGGCGCCGGTGACGCTCGACGTTATCGGACACGAGGCCGCGGGCCATGTGTTTGAGGGCGCAATCGGCGCGGGCGAGACGGTCCGCATCATGACGGGCGCGCCGGTACCCGAAGGTGCCGATGCCGTTGTGAAGTACGAGATCGTCGATGTGCTTGACGGTGACGGCAACGAGGGCTCGCGTGTGAGGTTCTCGGCGCCGGCCAAGGTGGGGGAGAACGTTCGCTCTGCCGCCGAGGAGGCCCATGCCGGCGATGTTGTGATGCACGCCGGCGAGGTCGTGGCTCCGGCGGGCGCGGGTCTGTTGGCAAGCGCCGGATATGCGAGCGTGAAGGTGCACGCTGCCCCACGTGTGGGCATTATCTCGCTGGGCACGGAACTGGTCGCACCGAGTAAGGTACCGGCGCGCGGTCAGATTCGCGATTCCAACTCTTCGGCGCTGATGGCCGAAGCACTCGATGCCGGCGCGGAGCCCGTGTTCTACGGCATTGCGCCCGATGATGAGCAAGCGATCGCCGAGCTGGTGCATCGTGCCGTGCAGGAGTGCGACTTTGTCATTACGAGCGGTGGCGCCTCGGCGGGCGATTACGACTATGTGACGGCGCTCGTCCGGCGTGAGGGCGAGGTGCTGTTTGACCGCATCTCGATGCGTCCGGGCAAGGCCATCACGTTTGGCTTGCTCGGGGGTAAGCCCTACCTGGGGCTTTCGGGCAACCCGGCCGCGGCGTATGTGGGCTTTGAGATGCTTGCCCGTCCGGCGATTCGCAAGATGCGCGGTTTTGCCGAGGTTGCGCGTCCCGTGCAGCAGGCGACGCTCACGCACGGCGTGAAAAAGCGACAGCATCGCCGCTTCTTCGATCGCGCCACGGTTTTGCGCGACCCCGAGACCGGTGAGTTGTTGGTGACCGAGGCTAAGACACAGAATTCGGCGCTGCTTGGAACTATGCAGCGTGCGAACTGCCTGCTGCGTATTGACGAAGGACCGTGCGAGCTCAAGGCGGGAGATGCCGTGGACGTTGTTCGCGTCGACCTGCCCGAGGGCGCCGTGTTGTAGGGGGAATGCTATGGAGCTGAAGATATCGATCGTGACGTGCTCGGACACACGCGATCTTTTGCAGGATGAGGCCGGAGCCGCACTCGAGGAACTTATCGAGGCACAGGGCTGGACGGTCGCCTCACATGTGGTCGTGCGCGACGACGTCAGCGAGATCGGTGATGCCATTATGGAAGCCGCCGATGAGTGCCACGCCAATGTCGTGCTCACCTGCGGCGGCACGGGGCTTTCGATGCGCGATGTAACGCCCGAGGCGACGCGTTCCGTCTGCGACCGCGATGTGCCGGGTATTGCCGAGGCAATTCGTGCCTACTCCATGACCAAGACGCGCCGCGCCATGCTCTCGCGCGCTATTTGCATGCAACGAGGTCATACACTTGTCGTAAACTTTCCCGGTTCTACGAAGGCCGCCCGCGAAAGCTGGGAGGCCATAACAGATCAGCTGGAGCATGCGGCTCAGATGACGGCGGGCGGCGGACATACCAACTAAGCGGTTTACCTGCGGCGGGGCGACCTGAACGGCTGCTCCGCCTTTGTTTTCCGCCGAATCGACGCCGAGGTGCACGGTAACTTGAAACTATATTCTCTGACGAGAATAATATCTCACTATCATTATTCGCGCAGAAGTATAATCTGATTGCAGATTAAAGCCCGAGGCGGGGTGCCCGGGCATAGCGTTCGAAAGGGTTGAACATGTTCGATATGGTTTCTCGCCGCGGATTCGTTTCGCTTTCTGCTGTCGCCGCTGCCGGCCTTGGTCTTGCCGGCTGTTCGGGCAGCAAGACGTCCGAGCCGGCCGGATCCGATGTCGGCTCCGCCAAGGCCTCTTCCAAGAAGGAAACCGTCGAGCTGCAGGTCTTTGCCGCTAACTCCCTCGAGAAGGCCCTGCCCGAGGTTCAGGAGCTCTACACCGACCAAACCGGCACCACCTTTGCCGACACGCAGTTTAAGGCCTCCGGCGACCTCGTCGAGCAGATGAAGGCCGGCGCCACGGTCGACGTGCTCATCACCGCTTCCAAGGGCACCATGGATGACGCTGAGACCGCCGAGCTCGTCGACACCGACACCCGCGAGGACATGTTCGTCAACGATCTCGTGATCATTCGCGCCGAGGGCTCCGATACTAAGGTCGAGGCCATCGCCGACGTCGCGAATCTGGACGGTAAGATTGCCATCGGCGACGCCAAGACCGTCCCCGCCGGCAAGTACGCCAACCAGGCGCTGGCTTCCGTGGGCCTCTATACCGGTACCGAGGGCGACGACGGCGAGTACGCGCCCGAGCTCGCCGACAAGGTAGCCCTGGCCGACAAGGTCGGCACCGC
>JAXKFZ010000172.1:0-2723 GCA_036550635.1 Collinsella sp.
CCCTTTGTGCAGGAGCACTTTGAGTTGCTGATTGTTGGCATCGTTGCTGTGTCGATCATTCCGACTGTGGTCGGTCTGGTTAAGGCTAAGCTGGGCAAAAAGAGCGCGTAACTCGAGCCAGCGCGCAAACCGTGCAGTCAAGGCCCGTCACCGCTTGCGGTGGCGGGCCTCTTTGCTTCGGTCAAATGAAAATACTTTAGTTAGTTAAAGAAAAACGTTTTATCCGACGCGCGTGCGGAGTACAATCTCGTGCATGCGAATCGACGTGCCATCGGCTTTGATGCTGTTTGCGTGTCCCGTCCGGCTTTACGCTCCGGGCGTGCGACGTTGCGACGCGGCCGGCCTCGGTCCTTGCGTGCGGGTTCGCGAGTTTGCAACTGTGTATGTAAGGAGCGACATATGACTGTCGAGAAGAAGGATATCGATTGGGGTAGCCTCGGCTTTGGCTACATGAAGACCGATTACAGCTACGAGGCTCATTGGAAGGATGGCGAGTGGGACGAGGGCGGCCTGACCACCGACCACACCCTGCATGTCTCCGAGTGCGGCGGCATCTTCCATTACTGCCAGGAGGTCTTTGAGGGCCTGAAGGCCTACACCGCCGAGGACGGCAGCATCGTCTGCTTCCGTCCCGACATGAACGCCGAGCGCATGTATAACTCTGCCCAGCGCCTCGAGATGCCCCCGTTCCCCAAGGACAAGTTCGTTGAGGCCGTCAAGCAGGTCGTTTCTGCCAACGCCGCCTGGGTTCCGCCCTTCGGCTCCGGCGCGACCCTGTACGTGCGTCCGTTTATGATCGGTTCCGGTGACGTGATCGGCGTGGCTCCCGCTCCTGAGTACACGTTCCGCATCCTCGTGACCCCGGTCGGTCCGTACTTTAAGGGTGGCCTCAAGCCCGTCAAGCTGCGCGTTTCCGAGTACGACCGCGCCGCACCGCACGGCACTGGCAACATCAAGGCCGGCCTGAACTACGCCATGTCCCTTAAGCCCACGATGGAGGCCCATCGCGAGGGCTATGCCGAGAACCTGTATCTCGACTCCGAGTCCCGCACCTATGTCGAGGAGACCGGTGGCGCCAACGTCCTGTTCGTGAAAGAGGATGGCACGCTCGTCGTTCCGCAGTCGCACACCGACTCCATCCTGCCCTCTATCACCCGTCGTTCGCTCGTTCAGGTTGCTCAGGACCTGGGCATGACCGTTGACCAGCGCCCCGTCGAGTGGGCCGAGGTCAAGGCCGGTACCTTTGTCGAGTGCGGTCTGTGCGGCACCGCTGCCGTCATCTCCCCGGTGGGCGAGATTGACAACAAGGTTTACGGCGCCGACGAGACCGTGACCTTCCCGGCTGGATACACCGAGATCGGCCCTGTGATGAAGAAGCTCCGCGAGACCCTGACCGGCATCCAGTCTGGTGCCGTTGAGGATAAGCACGACTGGGTCTACGTCGTCGCGTAATCTGCTTTTACCTGTCCGGGCGGAGAGCAAGTTCCCTCCCGGCGCGTCCTCGGACATGCAAGAAGCCCTCGCTGCGCACTTCGTGCGGCGAGGGCTTCTTGCGTCCTGCGGAGTGCGCCGGGAGGGAACTTGCTCTCCGCCCTACGGGTTCGGTCTTGATGCGACAAGCAATATTAATCTGAATTAAAGGTGGTGCGCGGCCTTTTGGCCGCGCGTTTTGTAAAGAAAGGGTCCAGGGCGATTGCCCTGGACCCTTAAAGGATTGATGTGCTGGTGGGAGCTTGGCTGTGGCTGTTTAGAACTTGACGGTCGGTGCCTGGCGGGCGGCCTCGGCGGCCTCGAAGCCCTGGCGCTCCTTAAACTGGAAGATGCCGGCAAAGATGACAGCCGGGAACGTCTGAATGGCGTTGTTGTAGCTGAGCACGCAATCGTTGTAGCTCTGGCGTGCATAGCTAATCTTGTTCTCGGTATCCTCGAGCGATGCCTGCAGCTGCGTAAAGTTGGTGTTTGCCTTAAGATCGGGATAGGCCTCGGCTACGGCGAAGAGCTGGCGCAGCGCACCGGTCAGCACGTTGTCGGCTTCCATCTTGGCTTCGGGCGTGGTGGCCTTGACGGCGGTGTTACGCGCGCTGATCACGGCGGAGAGCGTCTCCTGCTCGTGCTTGGCGTAGCCCTTGACGGTCTCGACCAGGTTGGGGATCAGGTCGTTGCGACGCTGCAGCTGCGTATCGATGTTCTGCCAGGCGTTATCGATGCGGTTACGCTTGGTGACCATGTTGTTGTAGATGCCGGCGATGGCGCAGGCAATCACAATGACAACAACGATGCCGATGATGACGGGAAGCATGATGTCTCCGTTTCGAATGGCCGCGGCGGCATGCGCCAGCTGCCGTTGGTATAACGCTACTAGTATACCCGCAACGTTTTGTCGTGCCGAACTTTCCGGTAAGCGTTGTGTTTTCGTCGGGGTCGGCACCGGGGCAAAGCGCGCGGGGTACAGGTGTAAGATATGCGACAGATTGACGAGTGTTGTCTTTGCCCTGAGGATGGCGATACCAGTGGACCTTCGCATTAAGAAAACCTACCGCTCCCTGTTCGATGCCTTCACCGAGCTTCTCGAGGAGCATCGGTTTGAGGACCTGACGGTTGCCATGCTGTGCGACCGCGCCATGATTCGCCGCACGACGTTCTACAAGCACTTTCGCGACAAGAACGATTACTTTGCCTTTTATATCGATGAGCTCATGTCGGGCTTGCCGCAAAAACAGCCC
>JAXKFZ010000173.1:0-3831 GCA_036550635.1 Collinsella sp.
GTGCTAGGCGAGTTGAATGACATGGCTGAACCTTGTTCATCTGCGTTACACTGCCGCTTAGATGGGACAAGCTGACAAGCTCATTTACCTGCTTAAAGACCGATTAGTCGGGGGATTAATAACAATCGGCCCTCGCTGTACTAAAACTTGCCGCTTGCGTACCGATAGACAACTTAAAACACAAGGCCGCTCTATTCATGGTGCGGCTTGTATGGTCTTGCGGTTACGGTGTCCATACGGTCGAGTAGAGGAGCAGGCATGGTAAACGATTTGGATAGTATAGACGACCTCGAACTGATGCCGCTGGGCGGAGGCTATATGGTGCGACGCGAGCGTCTGCTGAATGAGCTTATCGCCAAGGGCCGAAAGGCCGGCATCGTGGTTCTCTACGCGCCTGATGGCTTTGGGAAAACCTCGGTGCTGCTGCAGTACACCCAAGAGGTAAAAAGCGATCCGACGCGAGGCCCCGTTCGGATTATCGAGGCAGATCGAGCCATTGGGCGCGAGGTGTTTATGCAGCTCGAGGTGGTTACCGAAGAGCTCAAAGACAAGCCGCATTCCCTTGTCGCGATTGATAATGTGCCAAATCTCGATCAGCACGATACCGAAGACCTCATTGACAGGATTCGCGGCCTGCGCGCTATGGGGGTAGGGGTCTTTATCTCCTGCCGTCCTTCAAATCGTCAGTTGATTCATGGGCTGGGTGACTCAGTTAAGATTAATGCGCAAATGCTCAAGGTGCATGCCTATGAGTATTCGGCTTGGGCATCGGCGTTTTCGATTAGCACATCGCTCGACTTTTACCAGCTCACGCAGGGTGTGCCCGAGCTTGTTTCGGCTTTGCAGACGGGTCTGTACGGCCAGGGTGATGTTGCCGGTCTGCTCGAAAACGAGATTGTCAACGTGTATGGTGCGGCACTTGTCGATCTTGCTTCGTTCGATAATAATGCGCTGTTCTGCGTTGCCTGTCTCATGATCTTGATGGGCGAGGGCAATATTGCAGAACTTGAGGCTTGCGGGGTGAGGCTGTCGATGATCGACCAGTCCTACCTTGTGCGCGATTACCCAATCTTTGGCTTGGATCCCGCCGAGCGGAGTTTTACGTGTCTGGGAACGGAGGATAACGGGCGCTTGCGTTTGCGTAAGTTGGTGGCCGAGGTTCGCCCCGAACTTGTTCCGAGGGCGGCCCGGATTTTGCTTAAGGCGGGTAGATGCGATGCGGCGATGGGCCTGGCGGACGCCTTTTTGGACCGTGAAGCGGTCCTTGAACTTGCTGGGCAGTATGGGGTCGATCTGGCTCTGACGGGGCACGGGGCCGATATCTGCCGAGCAGCGCTGGGCACGATCGATGCCGACGATCCGGCTCCAGAGCCAACGCCTGCCGAGGCGCTTGGCGTATATCTGGCAGCGGTCAGCGTGTCCAATACAAAGCTCGCTCGCTATATGGCATCGGTCATCGAGCGCGGGGGCGAACGGGCGGGCTGCGAAATAGACCCTGTTTCATGGAGGGTGGCCCAGACACTGACGGCTGTTTGCTATGGGGACAACGGGCTTGGGCTTCCTACGAACCTGGCCGTGCCAGAAATCGAGACATCCCATACCGCACTCGATATGTTGTCTGCGCATATCGAGGTCAAGCGCTGCCTGACCGAGCGGGGAGATGACGGCGGCGTTCTACAGCAGCTCAAAACGAGCAAGGCCTACGACTGTGAGCTCGACATCGCGGGGATTGTTATACGGGCCGATAGCATGCTAGTGGAGCTCTTCGATGGGTCGTTTGCGAGGATCGACGAGCGCGACGACGAGATGGCGCTGATACGGGACGCGCTCGATGTACGTGGACTTAAGGCGCCGGCTATCTGGGTGCGCATGGTGCTGGCGGCACGGCGGCTCCTTTCCGGCTTGCCGGTAACCGACGATGCGGCGTTCAACGAGCTCGATCGCTTTACCGTACGCATGCGCGACAACCAGATTCAGCTGTTTGGCCTGCTGCTAGAAGGCTGGCAATCGCTGGCAGAAGGTCGGCCGGTCAATGCGAAGTTCCGCGCGGTCCAGGTGCTCAAACTGGCTGAGGAGCCAATTGCATACATGCGCGACAATGCGTTGCTGCTGGAGCGTGCGGCGTATCTGCGTAACACCTCGATGGTTTCGGTGCGCGAGGAGGCGGAGCTGCTCGATATAAGCCAGACGCAGGTTGGTGGTGCAGAAGCATGGATGGTGGCGCTGCATTTGGCTTGCGCGGGGCGAGATAGCGATCTTGCGGCCTGGATGTCCATGAATCGCGCGGGGATTCTAGAGCCATCGTATCGGCTCTTTGCACGCCTTGCCATGCATTGTCTGGGCGAGCCGGCGGCCAGAATTCGTAAGAAACTCCCCGTGCGCGAGCTATCGCGGTACTCGCTGCGTGACGATCTGGAAGGGGAGGGTGAGCGCCTGTTTCAGGCTGGCGAGGTTGAAGCCGTCGATGCTATCGAACATATCGAGATTCGCATGTTTGGGGCGTTTCGCGCCGAGCGCGACGGGTTTCCCATCACGGACAAGATGTGGCGCCGCAAGAAAGCGGCAACGCTCGCCGAACGGCTTGCGCTGGGCATGGATGCGCTGGTCGACCGCGAGACACTGGCCATGGAACTGTGGCCCCATGCTGAGTTCAATAGCGCCCGCAACAACTTGTACTCGACGATATCACGCCTGCGCTCGGCCTTGGGGCCGACGCCGGACGGCAAATCGTGCGTGCTCATCCAAAATGAATGCATTGGGCTCAACAGTGACTACGTCAAGACTGATGTACGGCTGTTTGACCAGATAAGCCGCGAGGTTTTGGGAAATCGCACGGGTGCGCGCGGGCCCCATTTAGTTGAGCTGTGCCTTAAGATTGAGCAGCTTTATGCCGGACCGCTGTATGTTCCCAATGGCTGTAATCCCACCTACTTTTTGCGTATGCGACGCATTATGCAGTCAAAGTTCATCGATTGCATGATTAAGGGAGCAAATGCCGCTCTAGAAGAAAACGATTTGCAGTCGGCGATTTGGCTGGCGGAGTCGGGGCTTCGACAGGAAACGGCGCGTGAGGATATGGTGCGCTGCGCCATGCGTGTCTACAGTGCGGCGGGGCGGCGGCGCGATATCGTCGAGCTATACAGTGGGCATATGCACCATCTGAGGGAGCAGGTCAATGGCGTGCCCGAGCCCGAGACGCGGCGTCTATACGAGCGCTTGGTGGAGGGGCGGCTCAATCGCGTGTTGGTCGAGCGATAAAAAAACGGGCGCCCGAAGTACTTGGGCACCCGTAAGCTTGCTATGTGTTGGCTCGCCGGATCATTGGCTCTTAGACGAGCTTGATCTTCTCGATATCCTTGCGCGAGGACTCGCGATACAGCGAGAACTTGCGGCCGATAACCTGGACGACCTCGGCGTGGCAGCGCTCGGCGAGCTCTTCGGCGGCTTCGCGGGCGGAAAGACTGGAGCCATCGAGCACGGAGCACTTAACGAGCTCGTGCTTCTCCAGATAGGCGACCGTCTGCTCGACGGTGCCCTCATTAATATCGGACTTGCCGATGATGATGGCGGGGTTGAGGTGATGGGCCATGCTGCGAAGCTGCTTGACCTGGGCTCCTGTCAGTGCCATGGGTTCTCGCTTTCTATGTATGGGGCGCCCCGCGACGGGGCCTTAATCTACGTGAGCTGTCCCACGATAGCGCAGGAACGGCGTGGTGTGGAGCGCGTTTGCCCAGTTCAAAAAGAATGCGGATGCCGAGTGAGTGGGCGGTGCGGGCTGCGAACAGGCTATGAGCTGGGCGCAGAGACCGGCTCCCATGCAATAAACGCCCA
>JAXKFZ010000174.1:0-2676 GCA_036550635.1 Collinsella sp.
GGCCTCAACGGAAGCTCGGTGCCCCTCGGCATCTTCTTTGTGTACGGCGGCGTGATCTTCTCCATGCTCACGGCTGTCATCTACTCCATTAAGGGCGGAGTGGCCATTAAACAGGCTCTCGCGCATCCCGAGGACGAGGACATCGACTTTCTGAACCCTGAAATCGAAGACTGATTCGTTGGGGTATGATTACGTACGGTTCATTATTTGCGGCACGTCCGCGATAAGTTAGGGGTTGTCATGGACAACATGGTTAACAATATGCCTCAGAATGATAAGACTGCTGACGCTACCTGCGTATTCCGCGTGCCTTCAAGCGACGTCACCGTTCCCGACCTCATGGCCAACGTGCGCATCACCGCCCCCGTTCTGTCCATCGTCAAGGGTCCGCAGACTGGTGCCGCCTTTGAGCTCGAGGACGACGTTACCACCATCGGCCGCGATCCCGCGAACGGCATCTTCCTCAACGACATGACTGTTTCGCGCAGCCACGCGCGCATTATTCGCGAGGGCCTCGGCGCTCGCATCGAGGACCTGGGCTCGCTCAATGGTACCTGGGTCGACGGTGCCATTGTCAATGCAGCCCCGCTGCACGACGGTTCTTCCGTTCAGATCGGTACGTTTACGCTCATCTACCACGAGAGCACGCCGGAGCGCATCGAAACCGGTGAGTAGGGCATGGCCGAACGCAACTATCTGAGTATCGGCCAAGTCGTCAACCTACTTCGAGGCGCATACCCCGATCTTTCGAACTCAAAAATTAGATTTCTAGAGGATGAGGGGCTCATTACCCCTCATCGTACGCCTAAGGGATACCGTCAGTACTCTAAGGAGGACGTTGATCGCCTGGAGGTCATCCTGCACTTGCAGAAGACCCGCTACATGCCGCTCAACGTGATTAAGCAGCGCTTGGAAAACGCCACGGACTTGTCAACACTCGCCTACGAGGTGGGCTTGCTGTCCGATGTTCCGCTCAAGACGGAGCCCAAGGAGACTAAGCAAAAGCTGCATCCCATCGAGACCATTCCCGATATGCTGGGCGTCGAGATTTCGTTTATCCGTTCGCTCGCCGAGAACGACCTCATTCGCATCATCAAGAGTCCGCAGAATCGTGAGCTCGTCGATGGTCGCGATTTCCCGATCATCCGCTACTGCTCCGAGCTGTCACGCTTCCATATCGAGCCGCGCAACCTGCGTCAGTACGTGTCTTCCGCCAACCGCGAGTCCTCGATGTTTGAGCAGGTGCTCGTGAGCATGCTCGGCATGGATACTTCCGATGACGAGCGCGACGCCAAGCTCGAGCGTGCGTTTAAGAAGCTTCACGACCTGACGGAGGGCGTGCACACCGCGCTGCTCAAGAACCGCGTTTTTGAGTCGCTCAACGCCGTGGTCGAGGACGCCGACATCGATGCACTCGATGAGGAAATCACTCGCTCCGAGTCCACCAAGGCCAAAAACGAAGAGACAGTCGCGCCGGCTTCACACGAGGATTCTCTCGTAAAGCCGCTCAAGGTCGTCGCCCCTTCGCAATCCGGCACCGTCACCGCGGGCAAGTAACAGCTGCCGCTTATCCGGCAACCCATTGAAAGGTCATGCAATGTACGACTTCGAATCTCAAATCGTCGACATCCCCGACTATCCCGAGCCCGGAGTCATCTTTAAAGACATCACGCCGCTCTTTGGCAATCCCGAGGCGCTCAAAGCCATGACCGATGCCCTCGCCGAGCACTTTGCCGGCATGGGAATCACCAAGGTCGTGGGTCCCGAGGCTCGCGGCTTTATGGTTGGCGTACCGGTGGCTGTAGCCCTTGGCGCCGGCTTTGTTCCCGCACGTAAACCGGGCAAGCTACCGCGCGAGACCGTAAGCCAGAGCTACGAGCTCGAGTACGGCACCGATTCAATTGAGATCCATGCCGACGCTATCAGCTCTAAAGATACCGTGTTGATTCTGGACGACTTGGTCGCGACGGGCGGAACCGTCGAGGCAACAGGTAAACTGGTGCGAGATATGGGCGCAAAGCTTGTCGGTTACGGTTGTATCCTTGAGCTTGCGTTTCTCAACCCGCGCGAGAAGCTCACGCCGTCTGATGACGATGTGGAGCTCTTTAGCCTGGTGACGGTGGACTAGCCGTTACCCTTAGTTACTGGAAAGGAAGCTACATGCGCACAGCAAACACGCATAAAAACATGGCACGCTGCGCTGCTACGGCAACCCTCGCTTGTGTTTTGGGCTTGGGCCTCGCGGCTCCTGCCTACGCCGATACCGCATCCGACCTTGCCGCTGCTCGTACTAAGCTCGAGCAGATCGGTACCCAAACCCAGCAGATTTACGATGAGCTCGCCACGCAGACGCAGGCGCTCGATCAGACTGCTGGCGAGATCACGCAAAAGCAGCAGGAAATTGCCGATGGTCAGGCCAAGCTCTCGACCTATGTCGCCGGCGAGTACAAAACCGGCGGTCTGAGCCTGCTTCAGGTTCTGACGGGTGTCGATGACCTGAGCGATATGCTCAACCGTCTGTTCTACTACGGCAAAGTTTCCGATAAGCAAGCTCAGACCATTCAAGAGGTCAAGGAGCTTAAGCAGCAGCTCACCGATAAGCAGGCCGAGCAGGAGAAGAACGTCGCCGCCACGCAAAAGAAGGTCGACGAGCTTAACGCCCAGCAGGCTGAAGCC
>JAXKFZ010000175.1:0-3101 GCA_036550635.1 Collinsella sp.
GCAAGCCGGCATGGACAAGCTCATGGAAGGCCGCACGACGTTTGTCATCGCGCACCGCCTGTCCACCGTGCGCAACTCCGACGCGATCATCTGTCTGGATCACGGCCGCATCATCGAGCGCGGCAACCACGACGAGCTGATTGCCAAGCGCGGGTATTACTACCAGCTCTATACCGGAGCGTTTGAGCTGGAGTAGTTCGGCTCGCCGAGATGGCCGATTTGCCGCTCATTCGTCGGGCATGACCCTAAGGTCAATGCCCTCCTCTTTCGGGGCAAATCGACTCATCTCAGCGACCCAAACACAATGCGCCGCAACGAATAAAGCCTCCGCAGCTACACGAACTGCGGAGGCTTTTTTCATGCCGGCCGGAAACCGTATCCCACTTTTCGGGCCAAAAATGGGATGCCGTTTCCCGCTGGGCCCCCTCCGGGAAACGGCATCCCATTTCAAGGGCATAAACCGGGATGTGGTTTCCCCTAACGGCACCTTTGGGAAGCCGCATCCCACTCTGTACGCACAAAACGGGATGAGCTTTCCCATGGTGATCCAAGACCAGAAGCATGTCCGATAGCGCGGCCAGGTCAAGAACAACAAGGCAAGCGTCACGCCAATTTGGACGAGCGTCTGCTGCAGTTTAAGGCTGCTGGCCCATATGGTAGAGTTAACCACCCATGAATTTCAGCACACTGCGTGCTACCTGTTCTTTTGTCATTTAGGGAAGTGAACTTGTGAATACTTCTGTCGCCAAGAAGGCCGGCCAGGCGGTGCGCCTGCTCATGATGGTGCTCACGGCAGTTCTCATCTTCTTCTTCATCAATGTCATGCTGCTCGTCTCCGATATCCAGGGCACGGCGCGTGTGGTCAACTACGCCGGCCTGGTGCGCGGCACCACGCAGCGAATCGTTAAGCTCGAGGACGCGGGCCAGCCTCAAGATGACCTGCTCAAAGCCGTGGATTCATACATCAACGGTTTGCGTTACGGAAGTGACGACCTCAACCTCGTCCGTCTCGACGACGATGAGTATCAGGCAAAAATGACCGAGCTTGCAAATTATTTTGATGAGCTTTGCACCGAGATTGCCCGTGTGCGTGAAGTCGGCTACGAGAACACCGATATCATCGCGATGAGCGAGGAGTTCTTTGGTATTTGTGACGATGCTACACGACTCGCGGAGGACTACTCTCAGGAGAAGGCGTCGGCGCTCAACTATCTCGAGGGCCTGGTGATCATCGACATCATGGGCTTGGTGGCGACCTTTGCGGTCGAACTTGTTCGCGCGGTGCGAACTGCCGCGCTCAATCGCGAACTGCAGAACAAAGTCTATCTCGACGAAGCCACAGGACTGCCCAACAAGAACAAGTGCGAGGAGGTCTTGGGGCAGGAGCAGCCTGTCTCCGCGGAGGCGCCCGTTGCGGTGTGCGTCTTCGACCTTAACAATCTGCATACGGTCAATAACAACTTCGGTCATGAGAAGGGCGATGAATACATTCGCTCTTTTGCCCAACAACTGGGAAGTGTGGCATCCGAGACGTGCTTTGTGGGCCGCGACGGCGGCGATGAGTTTATCGCGGTGCTGCGGGATTCCGATCGGGCTGCCGTGGAGTCCTGTCTCGCTCGGGTCCGTGCGAACGTGAACGAGTATTCCGAGGCTCACCCCGACATGCCCATCAGCTATGCGGTGGGCTTCGCGCTTTCCAGTGATTTTGATGAACCGCCTACGATGCGCGAGCTCTTTTCCCAGGCCGACAAAAACATGTACATCGACAAGAACCGCGTAAAGACAGCCGAGGCAGCCGGGCCGCAACGCGAGGACCGCTAAACCCGTAGCAAAGGGTAGCTAATTTGGGACGGGACTCTTTTGGCTACTTGAGGAGTTGGGCCATGGCGTTGACGAATTTTTGGACTTGGAGGGTGGGCTCGAGCGGGTAGTGCAGAAAGACCGGCACCTCTCGCCCGCACAGGAACGGCACGCCCACAAAGGCCGGGTGCACCCCCGACCATGCGCCGCAGGTGAGCACCGCGTCGCCCTTTTCCTCTGCCTCGTTAAAGAGCGCAAAGTCAAAGCTGTCCACGTCGATCACGTCAACGCCGCCGTCGGCCAGAAGGTCGATGCGCAGGCTGTCCATTGCGTCGTTGCCGTGACGGAGCACGCGCAGGCGCATGCCCTCCAGGTCGGCAACCGTAATGCGTGTCTTGCGCGCCAGCGGGCTCGTGCGTGGCACGTCGATATAAAACGGCACGTTAACGATGCGGAGCTTTTGGCAGACGTCACCCCAGCGCGGGGTCGAAAAACTCGACTGCACCACATCCACCTCGCGACCGAGGCTGCGCATGACGGATTCGCGCTCGTCATAGAGGTCGCTCACCGGCACGATCTCGAAGCGCAACGATGGCTCCAGCTCGTGTACGCCCGTCCACATCGACAGCGTCTGGCGCCCCGGACACATCATCGACACGCCCAGACGCACGGCCCCGCCATCGCCCGCCGCGCGTCGGGCACGGCGCAGCGCGTCCTCGGACTGCCGCATGATCGAACGTGCATCGTCCACCAGCAGAGCACCTGCCGGCGTCACCTTAACACCAGAATGCGAGCGCTCGAACAACGTGATGCCAAACTCGGCCTCGAAGCCCGACACCTGCTTGACGAGCGCCGGGGTCGACACGCGCAATTTTGCCGCCGCACGCGAGAAGCTTCCCAGCTCCGCGGCGGCCGATATGGCCTCGAGTCGTCGATCGTACACGTCAATCTCCCGTTTTCGCGCCCATGGCCACATGGTGCCACAGGGGGTTGTTTTCGCAGGTCACACACTCAATCAAGGACACATCGTCTTGCGAGCTATAAACCTACGGTTAACGCCATTCTAACAAATATGCAATTCACCTGCGCAAATGCAAAGCATACGATAACCAGCGAAAACCACGTGGGTCGGTTAATGGGAGCGACCCACCGGGAGGCACAAGAAGGGAAGTTCCTATGAGCAATTGGCTTAAGCTCGAGGGCGATGTCTGCGCCGTGACTGGCGCGCTCGGCGGTATGGGCGTCGAGATTTGCCGCGAGTTCGCCCGCAACGGCGCCAACGTCGTCCTGCTCGACCTGGA
>JAXKFZ010000176.1:0-5040 GCA_036550635.1 Collinsella sp.
CCGCGAGCTACAGCGCCCGCCGTTGAGGCCCACAAACTAACCACTCGCCTAATATACCTTTTTTTTGACTTGAATTTCACGAGAATGCTCGAAATTGAAAATCAAATTTACGTTAAAACGTTTTAAAGACTAAAATAGCAGTTAAATCCATATATAAGTCGATACTTCAAACTACCTGTTTGCTTCAATGAGCTTTTCAAGCCGTAAAACACGATGGTAGAGGGCCGACTTCGACAAGGGAGGGTCAGCCATCTCCCCCAAATCACGCAGTGACAGATCGGGGTAGCGCTCGCGCAGGTCGCAAAAGACCGCCAAGGCATCCGGAAGCGCATCGCGAAGGCCTCGCTGCTCGAGCTCATCGATAAGCGCAAGCTGATGCTGGGCGGCACCCGCACTTCTGGTCTGGTTGGCGAGCTCGGCGTTCACGCGACGGTTCACATCGTTCTTAACCAACTTGACCGCGCGCGCCTCCTCAATCTCGGCAACGCTGCGCTTGGCGCCAATCAGCTTTAATAGATGCTCGATTTCCTCGGCGCTCTTAATGTACACGGCATATGACCCCCGCCGTGCATTAACACGAGCATGGACCCCAATCTGCTCCAACAGATCGCAAAGCCCCTTGGCATATTGCTCGCCCTGCACAGCGATCTCCAAATGAAAATCGCCGCGTGGATCGGCCACGAAGCCGCCCGCGATGAGCGCGCCGCGGATATAGGCAAGTCTACAGCAAGGACGGGCAACGATGTGCCGGGGAACACCAGCGACGAGCCCTCCCCTGCGGTCGAGAATGCCCAGCAGCACCAGAGCCTTGTCCAGGTCGGGCTGATCGGGCAGGGTAATGAGATAGTTACGGACCTTATGCAAGACCGATTTACGAACGGTGAATTCCGTTTTGAGCTTAAGGATACGATGCGTCAGCGTGATCATCGTGCGCGCGACGGCTCCCGTCTCAGTCGCAACCGTCAAACGATACCGCCCGGAGCCGGCCAGCGAAAGTGTACCGCTCACACGCGTCAGGGCGGCAAGCGTCGACAAATCGCAGTATTCACATTCGGGTTCGCAGCGCGCGAGTTCGTCACGCACCTCGGCGGTAAACGACATGCAGGCCTATGCTTTCGTGTTGGCGCGCGACAGGTCGCGGTGGGAAATGCTCACGTGATATTGAGCGCCTTCCAAATAACGTGCCGTGGCCTCGGCGATGGCAACGCTGCGGTGTTGACCGCCCGTGCAGCCGATGGCAATAGAAAGCTGTGGCTTGCCCTCCGCGATATAGCCCGGCATCACCGTATCGAGCAGCTGCGTCCAAGCTTTCCAGAACTCCTGGGTCTTGGGATGGTCCAGAACAAAGTCGGAGACCTTCTTATCGAGACCGGTCATGGTGCGCATCTCGGGATCGTAGAACGGATTGGGCAGGAAGCGAACGTCGATCATAATGTCCGCCTCAACGGGCATACCGTGCTTAAAGCCAAACGAGAACACGTGAACGTCCATGAGCTGCTGGTCGGACAACTCGGAGAACGCCATGCGCAATTTGTTGCGCAGGGCAGAGGTACGCAGGCGGCTCGTGTCGATGATCATATCGGCTCGGTCGCGCACACCCTGCAGCTGCAGGCGCTCGCGCTGAATCGCATCGGCCGTAGTCTCCCCCGGCTTGGCAATGGGATGGCGGCGGCGGTTTTCGCTATAACGACGGATCAGCACCTCGTCAGAGGCCTCGAGAAACACGATGTCACAGCTCATCTCGCGCTCCTCGAGTGCGGCAACGGCATCGAGCAGCTCATCGAACAAGCCCTGGCTGCGCAGGTCACAGGTGACGGCGAGATGCCTGCCCACGCCCGTATTGATGCCGACGAGCTCGGCAAGCTGGGCGATGAGACGCGGAGGCAGGTTATCGATGCAAAAATAGCCCATGTCCTCGAACACGTGCATGGCCTGTGTGCGGCCCGATCCGGACATTCCGGTGATGATGACGATATCGGGGATGCGCTCCGAGCGCTCCGCCGCATCCATGGCATCTCCCTTTTGCATGTGCTGCCTCCCGAAAACAAGCGCGGGACCCGGCCAGCGGATCCCGCGCGATCAATTGCCTTTATTGAGTATACCGCCCCGAGCGGATACGAGGCCTGTCTTACGCCTCAAGTGCAGCCTTGAACCAACTCGTAATACTCGTGGGGTGCGTGATGGCGGTGCCGACGACAACGGCCCAGGCGCCAGCATCGATCGCGGCGCGAGCCTCCTCGGGCGTATGCACGCGACCCTCGCAAATGATAGGAAGGCCGGGGAATTCCTCAGTCGCCTGGCGCAGGAGCGGCAGATCAGGACCGTCGGCCATGGTGCAATCGATAGCGGCAACACCATGAGACAGCGTGGTGGACACCAGGTCGAAGCCCATGTCAACAGCACGACGAATATCCTCGATGGTGGCACAATCCGCCATCAGGAGCACACCCTCCTCGTGCAGCGGGCGGAAAGTATCCTCGACCGTCTTGCCATCGGGGCGCGGACGATCGGTGGCGTCGATCGCCACGATATCGGCACCGGCAGCAACGCAGGCGCGAGCGTGACGCAGCGTCGGCGTGATGTAAACGCCCTCGTGCCCATCTTTCCACAGGCCGATGACGGGAACCTCACAGCGACCCTTAATGGCGGCAATGTCGGCAAGACCCTGGCAGCGAATGGCGGCGGCGCCGCCGAGCTCACAAGCTCGAGACATTTGAGCCATGGTCTCGGGCGTACGAAGCGGCTCGCCCATATACGCCTGAACGCTCACGACGAGCTTACCCTTCAGGGACTGGATCAAAGGATCAACGGTCATGTTCGACTCAACCTTTCTCAAAAACAGCCTTCTGAGACACCGCACCTTGACGTTCAAACCGTCGCTCGCGTACCGAAGTACGCTTCGCTCCTCTTTCACGTCAATCTGCGGCACCTCAGAAGGCGCACTTGGTAGCTATGTTTATTTCAACGACGCAAGAAGGTGTTCGGCGGCACCGATGAGCGGAGCATCGCCCTCCAGAGAACCGATGAGGATCGGCGTGTCCTGAAGCGGATCGAGCGCCTGGCTGGCATAGCCCTCGTGCACCGAATCCTTCCACGTCTGCGAACGCCAATCGGGACCTTGGTGAATCACGCCGCCCGAAAGCACGATGACCTCAGGGTCCAGGATGTTAGCGAGCGAGCCCAAGCTGGCCCCCAGCGCAAAGCCGGCGTCATGGATGACCTCGGTCGCCTTTGCGTCGCCCGCACGGCACAGGTCGTTCACATCGCGACCGACCGAAGGACGGCTGGGGTCGACGCGACCAAAGCGCTCATCGTACATTCGACCAATGGAAGTGCCCGAAGCAACCGACTCCAGATGGCCGGAACGCCCGCAGGCGCAGGGAATACCGGCGGCAGCCGAGCACTCGATGTGGCCCATATGACCGGCAGCACCATGGAAGCCCTGCATCACGCGGCCGTTCTCGACATATGCGCCGCCGATGCCCGTACCGATGCCAAGACACAAGACGGAGAACTTGCCCTTGCCGACGCCCCAGTGGGCCTCGCCCAGAGCATGAGCCTGCACGTCGCCTACAACGGCAACGGGAAGACCGAGGTCCTCGCGCAGGCGCGGCCCCAACTGAACGCCGGACCAGCCGGGCATGATCTCGTTGGCATACGCGATGGCGCCCGTCTTGGGATCGACAACGCCGGCGGCACCGATACCGACGCCAAGGACCTCGACATCGGGATTCGCCTCGAGAGCAGCCTTGATGGACGCCTCGATACGCTGGAAGACGGCCTCGCCGCCCTCTTGGGCCTCGGTGGGAACCTCGGCCTCAAAAACGGGATGGGGCACGCTGCCGTCAGCCGGGTACTCCATGATGGCAGTCGCGATCTTAGTTCCGCCGATATCGACAGAGCAGACGTACTTGTTCTCCATGTCGCTCTCCTTAGGAGATATAAACAACTACAGGAAATGAAGGCTGCGTTATCGCCGCAGCTTGGTAAAGGTTTCCCGGGTGCCCGAGGTTGGGGTGAAAGCGGTCGGGCGTTGACCTAATGGGTCACGCTCGACCGCTTGAGCCCCAAGATCGGGTGCCCGGGGAAGCTTTACAGGAGACCGTTGTCCTGGAGGACCTTCTTAATAGCCTCGACGTTCTCGCCGGTCATGGCCTTCACCGGGCGCGGCATGGTCGGGCTGTCGAAGATACCCATGAGGTTCATAGCGGTCTTGAAGGCGCCGACGCCACCGGCATAGCCCTGGACGCCCGAGGTGACATCCCAGATATGCGAAATCTCATTGAGGCGATCCTGCTCGGCCTTGACGGTAGCCCAGTCACCAGCCTGAGCGGCCTTCCACTGACGCACGTAGCCCTCGGGCTCAACGTTGGCGAGACCCGGGACGGAACCGTCGGCGCCACCGAGGTAAGCGCCGTCGACAACAACCTCGTGACCGGTGAGGATGCTCATCGGATGGCCGTTCTTCTCGTTCTCCTGAACGAGGTAGCGGAACGAGATGTCATCACCCGAGGAATCCTTGACGCCGGCCAGAACGCCCTCGGCACCGAGCTTGGCAAGGAGCTTCCAGGGGAGCTTGGTGTGGACACACACGGGGATGTCGTAGGCGAAGATGGGCAGGTCGAGTTCCTCATGCAGGATGCGGAAGTGCTCCTCGACCTCGGTCATGCCCTGCAGGGCATAGAACGGGCAGGTGGCGACGAGAGCATCGGCGCCCAGCTCCTGAGCGACCTTACCGTGCTCGATCATGCGCTCGGTCTCGGTGTCGATGATGCCGACCAGAACGGGAACGCGGTGGTCGACGATACGGACGGCCTCGGCGATGATCTGACGGCGACGCTCGTCGGTGGAGAAGACGACCTCGCCCGAGGAGCCCAGGAAGAACAAGCCATCGACGCCGGCATCGATCATGCGGTTGATGCTGCGCTCAAAGGAGGCAACGTCGAGCTGGTGATCTTCGGTATCGGGAACAACGACGGGAGGGATAACGCCGGTGAATTTCTGAGTTGCCACAAGAATCTCCTTAGTTGTCTGGCGGGC
>JAXKFZ010000177.1:0-4560 GCA_036550635.1 Collinsella sp.
CTCACGTCGTCGGGCACGGACAGGCCCGCGTTCTCGAGCGCGGCGATAACGCCCAGCGCCATCTGGTCATTTGCCGCAAGCACGGCAGTCGGCGCCTGCGACCCGCCGGCAAGCACCTCGGCCGCAATCCGCTCGCCCATGGCGTACCCACTGTCCGCACTCCAATCGCCACGCAGCATCGGAGCGGCATCGACATGAGCACGACCCAGCGTATCGCGCCAACCGGCCTCACGAAAACGCGAGGAAATCGAGTTTTCCGGACCCGCCACAAACCGCATATTCGAGTGACCATGTTCCAGCAGATAATTGGTCAACAGCTCGCACGAACCATACTGGTCGGAGTCGATCGTCGTGCAGCGCGGATGCGCATACATGGACAGGATGACCGTTCGCACTCCCGGCTGGGGAACAAACTCCTCAAAATCGGGAGCCATGCGGTTCATGTTGAGAATCATGCCGTCGACGGGTCGCTCGACCATGCGGCGCGAGGCATCGGCAAGTGTATAGGGCTTGTCGCCGCCCATCTCGATCATAGTGACGGCAAAATCATGCTCGCGCGCCGCTTGCATGATACCCTCGAGCGTCGCCAGGTTACCGACACGTGTGATGTTGTACATGCACAGGCCAATAGAACGATACGACCCGCCGCGCAACGCCGTTCCAGCAAAATTGGGACGAAAGCCCAGCTCTTCCATGGCGGCCAGCACACGCTTGCGCGTCTTTTCCGTCACGTTGGGCATACCGTTGACCACGCGAGACACAGTCTGGCGGCTCACGCCAGCGAGCGCCGCAACCTCTGCCGCGCTCGCCGAACGACCATTCCTTGTCCGCTGAGCCATGCCTTCCACGCTAACCTGCTTCCCAACTATTCCCCGCGCCCATGGCGCATCGTACATACATTGATAACGTGCTCATGATACCCGAGCCATATACCACAACATGAAAACTTCTGTCAATCAAAACCGCTTACCGAACAAATACAACCGTTCGCGGCTGTTTGAAGTTGTTTTGTTTCTATACATCCCAGCCGGATGTTAACGTGCTCATTGTCAAATGTTCACGTGCTCATTTTGGTTCTAATCATTTTAAGATAGTGTTTATCGGGCTTTTTCACCGCTGAACGCTAACCAGGGAGCCTCCTGAGCACAAACGCACAATATCGAACAGCGAGACGAGAGGGTGTATGCATATGTCTTTGCTAAACCGCGTACAGCAGCTGCCGAAGGGCTTTGTTTGGGGCGCCGCAACCGCCGCGTACCAAACGGAAGGTTCCACGAAGGTGGCAGGCAAGGGTAAGACCATGTGGGACGATTACCTTGTCGCCCAGGGTCGCTTTTTGCCCGACCCGGCCAGTGATTTCTACAACCGCTACGAGGAGGATATCCGCCTTTCTGCCGAGCATGGACTCAACGCCATTCGTGTGTCCATCGCCTGGACCCGCATCTTCCCCAACGGCGACGATGCCGAGCCCCTCGCCGAGGGCGTTAAGCACTACCACGAGCTGTTCGCCTGCTGCAAAAAGTATGGCGTCGAGCCCTATGTGTCCCTGCATCACTTTGACTCCCCCGCCGCCCTGTTCAACCAGGGCGACTGGCTCAACCGCAAGACCGTCGACGCCTATGTGCGCTATGCCGAGTTCTGCTTCCGCGAGTTCCGCGAGGTCAAGAATTGGTTCACCATCAACGAGCTCATCAGCCTCTCGCACTCCCAATACATCCAAGGCAACTTCCCGCCCAACCATCACTTTGATGTGACGAGCGGCATCCAGAGCCAGCACAACGAGCTCGTTGCCCACGCCCGCGCCGTCAACCTGTATAAGGATCTTGACGAGACCGAGCACCTGGGCGGACGCATTGGCATGGTCAACGTCCTGACGCCGGCATATCCTGCCACCGACTCGCCCGCCGACCAGCACGCCGCCGACCTGTACAACGCCTTCTACACCGACTTCATCATGGACGGCGCCTTCCTGGGTCACTACTCCGCGCGCACTCTCTCACTCATCAACGAGATTCTGCGTGCCAACAACGCCACACTTACGGTTGAGGACAGCGACATGGAGGAGCTCGCCAAGGCGGCGCCCCGCAACGATATGTTCGGCCTCAACTACTATCAGTCGGCGTTTATCGCCGCCTACGATGGCGAGTCCACCAACAGCTTTAACGGCACCGGAGACAAGGGCACCTCGTGCTTTAAGTTTAAGGGCGTCGGGCAGCAGGTCGATATGCCGGGTATCCCCACCACCGACTGGGATTGGCTCATCTACCCGCAAGGCCTCTACGACACGCTCAAGCACATCAGCGCCACCTATCCCAACCTCCCCGTCATCTATATCACCGAAAACGGCCTGGGCCACAAGGACCCCGAGCCCGACGCAAACGGCATCGTCGCCGATCCCGAGCGCATCGACTTTGTCGACCAGCACATGGAGAAGGTGCTCCGGGCGCGCGCCGAGGGCGTCGACGTCCAGGGCTACTTTATCTGGAGCCTGCAGGACCAGTTCTCGTGGGCCAACGGCTATAACAAGCGCTACGGCCTGTTCTACATCGACTTCGACACGCAAAAACGCTACATCAAGCAGTCGGCACTCTGGTACAAGGAGCTCGCCGACACTATGGCGGACGCGCAGTAGCGCATCGCCTCGCTTTCCCCCGAGAAGGGAGCGGCCCTATGCGATACAAACCCAGCCGCTCCCCTCTCTCCCCCTGGGACCGACCCCGCCTGCACCCGGGCTTTTAGCAAGCGGGAGACCATATAGGTTTTCAACGTCCATGCCATTAAGATTTCATGCAAAGAGGAGCGTGAACTATGGAATCGATCGTTAAGTTCTTGGAGAAAGGTCAGCCGTACTTCGACAAGGTCTCTAAGAACATCTACCTTCAGGCCATTAAAGACGGCTTTTTGGCAGCAATGCCCATCATCCTGTCTTCTTCTGTCTTCCTGCTTATTTCGACCCTGCCGGGCGTTGTCGCCACGGTCGGCGGCTTTACGCTGCCCGACTGGTGGAACGTCGACGTCGTGAACTTCTGCAACAAGGTTTACAACTTCACGATGGGCGTCGTGGGCATCATGGTCGCCGGCACCACCGCAAGCGCGCTGACCGGCTCCAAGAACCGCCGCATGCCTGCCGGCAAGGCCATCAACGCCACGAGCACCATGGTCGCCGCCATGTGCGCTATGCTCATCTTGGCCGTTACCCAGACGAGTGCCAAGATCGACGGCGCCGATGTCTCGGTGTTCTTTACCGACAACATGGGCACCAAGGGCCTGCTGAGCTCCTTTGTCGCCGCATTTGCCACGGTCAACATCTATGCCTTCTGCATTAAGCGAGACATCACCATCAAGCTGCCCAAAGAAGTCCCCGGCGCCATCGCCCAGAACTTCCGCGACATCTTCGCCTTCAGCTTCTCCATCCTGTTTGTCGCCGTCATCGACGTTATCTGCCGCACCTGCTTGGCCGTCCCGTTTGCCAACGTCATCTCCACGCTGGTGAGCCCGCTGTTCGCCGCTGCCGATTCCTACGCCGGCCTCGCCCTCATCTGGTTCATGATCCCGCTGTTCTGGTTCATGGGCATCCACGGCCCCTCGGTCGTTAAGCCTGCCCTCAACGCCGCGCTGTTTGGCAACATCACCACCAACCTCGCCACGCTGCAGGCCGGCGGTCACCCCGCCCTCGCCCTGACCGAGAACTTCGGTAACTACATCGGCGAACTCGGCGGCACCGGCGCCACGTTCATTGTCCCGATCATCTTCCTGCTCTTTATGCGCTCCAAGCAGCTCAAGGCCGTCGGCAAAGCCTCTGTCGTACCCGTGATGTTCGCCGTCAACGAGCCGCTGCTGTTCGCCGCGCCCATCATCCTCAACCCGTACTTCCTGATCCCGTTCCTGTTTGCCCCCGTGGCCAACGTCCTCATTGGTAAGTTCTTCATCGACTTTTTGGGCATGAACGGCTTTATCTATGCCATGCCGTGGGCACTCCCCGGACCGATCGGCACCTTCATCGACACCAACTTCCAGCCGATCTCTCTGGTCCTGGTTGTCGTCCTGCTGGTCGTTGACTTCTTGATCTACTACCCGTTCTGCAAGGCCTACGACAACGTCCTGTGCAAGCAGGAGGCCGAGACCCTGGCCGAAGAAGAGGCCGAGGAGACCAAGGCCGTCAAGACCGCTGCCGCCCCCGCCGTTGAGGCTCCTGTTGTCGAGACCGCTTCTGCCACCGAGGCCTCCGCAGCTCCGTCCGCCCTTAAGGGCAAGGATCTGAGGGTTCTGGTTCTGTGCGCTGGCGCCGGCACCTCTGCACTGCTCGCCAACGCGCTTAAGGAAGGCGCCGACGAGCTGGGCATCGACATTACCGCCAACGCCGGTGCCTACGGCAGCCACTACGCCATCATGGACCAGTACAACGTCATCGTCCTGGCTCCGCAGGTTCGCACCTATTACAACGAGATGAAGGCCGACACCGACCGCCTGGGCATCACGCTGCTGTCGCCCAAGGGCAAACAGTACATCGACCTCACTAAGGATCCCAAGGGTGCCGTCGCCTGGATCGAGGAAAACCTC
>JAXKFZ010000178.1:0-1785 GCA_036550635.1 Collinsella sp.
GATATCGTGCCGCTGCCGCAGGACGTGGTGGATGGCTGCGAGGCCGTGCTCGATACGCTGTTCGATCTGGCGGCGGCGGTCAAGGCCGTGCGCTAGACAATTGCGGCGTTGAAACGAGCAATTGCTTACGTTTGCGCTTAAACAAAAGGGGTCCGGCAATGGTCGGGCCTCTTTTGCTTGAGCGGCGACTTAGCATACTTGCGGGCGTGCTATAGATACGCGCCGAGGTTGATGGCCGTGGCGTCGGTCTGGCTGCTTGCCCGGGTGCTGGCGCGTTCCAGCAGGAACGGACGTACCAGTTCTTGGCGGTTGATATCCTCGGCGGCGACTGCGGTGACGGTACGCACTGCGGAGCCGACACGGATATGCTTGATCTTTGCCGGGGCCTTGTTCTCGATTTGCTCCATCAGCAGTTGGACACCCTTGCGGCCAATCTCGTAGCCCGGGGGCGCTACCGTAGTGAGTGGGACCGATCCGCTCCAAGCGAGCGGGTTGCCGTCGCATCCGGCCACGCGAACCTGCTCGGGGACGGAGATGCCTTTGTCGACCAATGCCGAGATAACGCCCGAGGCCAGCACGTCGGTCAGGCCGACGACAAAATCGGGACGTTCGTCCGCGGGGCGCTCGGCGATTTGGGCACCGATGCCGTAGCCGTCGGCAGCGGTATTCCATTCGCCGGCGTCGATGACTTCGATCTTGATATCGGGGTGCAGGGCGAGCGCCTTATGAATGCCAAGGACGCGCAGGGTGAGTTGCATAAATGCTGCTCGGCCGACGACGACAATATGGTGCGCGCCGCGGGCGATGGCAAGTTCGGCAATGATGCGACCCTGGGCCTCATTGTCGGCCGCTACGTAGTAGCCGGGCTCGGAGCAATGGATGTCCAGATGGACGATCGGCACGGGCATCTTGGTCATGGCGGGGTGCCAGTCGGGGGATGCCATGGGCTGAACCATGACGCCGGACATCTGGGTGCCCATAAAGTAGCGCAGGTAATGGTCCTCGAGAATATCGTCGTTATCGGCGTTGGCGATGAGCAAGTCGTAGCCGTGCTTGCGGGCCTCGTTGTGGGCGCCGCTGGCGATTTGGAGCGAAAAGCCGTGATCGAGACGGGGGAGCACCAGGCCAAAGGACTTGGTGGCGCCGCCCGCGAGCTGACGGGCGCTTTGGTTGGGCAGGTAGCCAAGGCGACTGATGGTCTCGTTGATGAGCTTGAGGGTCTCGGGGCGCAACTTTTCGGGATGGTTGAGCGCGTTGGAAACCGTGCCCAGCGAAACCCCGGCCTCGCGCGCGACGTCGCTGATTTTTACCTTTGCCATAGCGGCCCCTTTGATGCGTTTCAAGTACAAGCCAGATTGTAGCATCCCAAACCTACCAAAGAGGGATAGGTTTATTTTGGCAGGTTTTATCTGGGGAAACGCTGTTGCCAGCTCAAACCACCACGAAGGGGACAGGTGCTTTTGTGGTGGTTTGGACCGGCTGGACGTGTGTGCATCGGGTGGTATCTAAGTTGAGATACCACTTCTGGTATATCAGCTTGCGTTTGCGTGAGTACAATACTCGAACGTTATACGTCTCAGCGCCCCCTGTGCGTGGACGTCTTGCAGTCACGCGAACGAAGGGATTTATCCTATGTGCGGAATCGTCGGCTACACCGGCTCTGATATTGCAAAGAACATCCTGGTCACGGGCCTCAAGCGTATGGAGTATCGCGGCTATGACTCCTCGGGCGTCGCGCTCGAGGTGGGCGAGGGCGCCGCGGCGCACCTCGACGTCATCCGCCGC
>JAXKFZ010000179.1:0-11864 GCA_036550635.1 Collinsella sp.
CGGCACCCAGCAGGTCGATATCAGCTCGCTTGCAGATAAATCGTACTTTGAAATCGCTCAAGATGTGTTGGGAATGTTACTGAATGATTACACGGCCGAAGAAATTTCGGCGTGTGTCGACGAGGCATACCGCGGCACGTTTGCGAGTGAAGAGGTCACGCCGCTCGTCAAACTCGACGCCGCGCCGGGCGCCGACGCCCCTCAGACCTATGTGATGGAGCTCTTTGGCGGCCCCACAAGCGCCTTCAAGGACGTCGCCCTGCAGATGCTCCCCCGTCTGATGGCCCGCACTTCCGCCAAGGACGGCGGCGCCGAGCGCATCATGATCGTCACCGCCACGTCGGGCGACACCGGCAAGGCCGCACTCGCCGGTTTTGCCGACGCGCCGGGCACGGGCATCACCGTCTTTTATCCCGAGGGCAAAGTCAGCCGCGTGCAGAATCTGCAGATGTCCACGCAGGAGGGCGATAACGTCGCCGTCTGCGGCATCCGCGGCAACTTTGACGACGCCCAGAGCGCCGTCAAGCGCATCTTTGCCGATAAGGAGCTTGCCGAGCGTCTGGAGGCTGCCGGCACGGTGCTTTCGAGCGCCAACTCCATCAACGTCGGCCGCCTGGTACCGCAGGTCGTCTACTACTTTGCCGCCTATGCGCAGCTGTTGCGCGCCGGCGCTATCGAGGCCGGCGACGCTGTGGAGTTCTGCGTACCGACCGGCAACTTTGGCGATATCCTGGCCGGCTACTATGCCAAGCGCATGGGTCTGCCCGTCGCCAAGCTCGTCGTGGCGAGCGACAAGAACAACGTGCTTGCCGACTTCCTGACCACCGGCGTCTACGACCGCAACCGCCCGTTCTTCACGACCATCTCGCCGTCGATGGACATCCTTATTAGCTCCAACCTAGAGCGCATGCTCTACTTCCTGTCCGACGGCGACTGCGAGCTCGTTGCCGGCCTTATGGAGCAGCTGGCACAGGCGGGTCGCTACGAGGTGCCCGCCGAGCTGCTAGCCAAGATTCAGAGCGTCTTTGGCTGCGGCTGGGCCAGCGAGGACGAGGTCCGCACTGCCATCAAGAGCTGCTGGGACGCGAACGGCTACGTGATCGACCCGCACACCGCTTGCGGCTATCACGTCTTTGAGCAGGTCGCTCCCGCCGAGGGCGCCAAGGCCCGCGTGCTGCTTTCGACCGCCAGCCCCTACAAGTTCCCGCGCGCCTGCTGCGACGCCCTGGGCCTCGACGTTCCCGAGGACGACTTTGAGGCCATGCGCGTGCTCGAGCAGGCCACCAACACGGTCGCCCCGACCCAGCTCGCCGAACTCGAATCCAAACCCGTCCGCTTCGAAGACGTCTGCGACGTCGATGAGATGGCAAGCTACGTCGAGTCCGCAGCAAAACGAATGAGCACCAACTAGACCCCTTATTAAGCGCCGGCGAAAGCCGGCGCACCTTCTTTTTATTTAGCTTTCGGGATGATGACGAGCATGCGAGCGGGTCTGGCCGTTTAGTTCGTCGTGAGTTCCGTACGAGCCGGAAAGCACTTAATGTGCTTTCCGAGCAAGCCAGGACTGCCCGAGCAGCGAACTAAACGGCCAGACCCGCCCAGGAGGACCCACATGATCAAAATCACCGTCCCAGCAACCAGCGCCAACCTAGGCATCGGCTACGACACCCTCGGCATGGCCGTCAGCCTCTACTCGCACTTCACCTTCGAGCGCGCCGACAAGCTCACCATCACGGGCTGTCCCGAGGAGTTCCAAAACGAGAATAACCTGGTCTATGTGAGCTTTGTCGATGCTCTGGCCGCGTGGGGCGAGCCGGCCTTCCCCGTCGCTATCGACATTCAAACCGACGTGCCCGTCGCCCGTGGCCTGGGTTCTAGCTCCACCTGCGTCGTCGCCGGCATCATGGCTGCCGCCGCGCTGACGGGCCACACCGTCGACCGTGCCGAGCTCGTCCGCATTGCCACCGAGGTCGAGGGCCATCCCGATAACGTCGCCCCTGCTATCCTGGGCGGCGCCGTCTGCTCCTTTACGCCGACCGATTCGCTCCCCCAGTGCCTGCGCTACGAGGTGAGCGATCGCCTGCGTTTTATTACCGTGATTCCGCCCTACGAGGTACACACGAGCGAGGCGCGCAAGGTCGTGCCGCAGGAGATTCCGCTCTCCACCGCCGTGTGGCAGATGGGCCGCATCGCCGGTATGACGCGCGGCCTGGAGACCGGCGATCTGGACCTGATTGCCGCCGCTAATGACGACCGCATTCAGGAGCCCTATCGTCGCCGCCTCATCCCCGACTACAACGCTGTGCGCGACACCTGCCTTAACGGAGGCGCCAAGACCATCTGGATCAGTGGCTCCGGCTCGACCCTCATGGCCGTGACCGACGACACCATCGTGGCAAAGTTCCTGCAGGTCAAGCTGCGTGAGCAGTTCCCCAAGTGTGACACGCACATTCTGACGTGCGACACGGAAGGCGCCCAGATCGAATACCTGTAGCGTCCTGCCTCATTGCTCTCACCGGTCCCCTTGGGGCTTCCCCTGAAAACGTCCTCGATCATGAATTGCCCCGTCGTGCGCTTCGCGCGACGGGGCAATTCGATCTGCGGATTGTTTTCAGGGGAAGCCCCAAGGGGACCTGTGCAGCCTCGACAGGATAGTCGCATTCGCTGATTTAATCTTGTGCTCCAACGGAGCCACAGACGAGAGGCCTTCGCGCTGCGGAATAATTTTGAGGGGAACACCCCGACCATCCCTGCGTTTACCTTGCTGAGGATGTCTACAGGGACCCACGCTTTGAAGGGGCGCCGGGCAGATAGGGGCTTTTTAGGTTACATAATAAACTGTTTATCTATGCTACTATTTAACTAGGCATCGCAGTATGGAGGTGGTCAAAGTGTTACGCACACTCAAAGCTTCGTTTTTCCTCTCGATACTTTTGATATTACCGATATGTTTCTCGTTTAGCCCTTCGACTGCTTATGCTGCAGAAAGCGATGCTGTCGCAATTTCTGGCGCAACCCAAGATTTTGATTTAACGAAAGGTCCCGAGCAGTCTCATCAAATCAAGCTTAAGGATGGGACCGTTGCAGTAATAGGAATTAAAAAAACCAATGAACCCAGCCTGATATGGGACAGTTACTACAACAACGCATCTGGAACTTGGACTATCTATTACAACAGTCCTTTTATTTATCGCGAATTCAAGATCAAGATAGCGAACTCGCTCATTACCAGCGCTTGGGGACAAAACTATACGACTATCGGCTGTACGGTAACTAACGAGTCCTTTATATGGAACTCGAAACAGGCGACATATCGACTCAACTATGAATCGATGGGGATGACGTCCGGTATCGCCGTGTTGCAAGCGACCATGGAAGGCAGCACGCTCCACACCTATGCAAACTAGACTCACATCAATTGAGGAAGTTCAATGATCCCAATTCCTGCACGCTCAGACATTTTGATCGCTCTCGTTTGGATTCTCGTCGGAGTGCTTATTTGGCGTATCTGCAAATGGGTTAAAAACAAGAAATAGTTGATAAAACGTATATGCCATTTATGCGATGCTTGGGGCCGTTAAATCGGCCCCTATTTCTATAGCTTTTCAAGCAGCAGTCACCCATTTGGAAGTCGCAATGCCATTCATACGATTTCGGCCCTTTAAGCCGCTATCTATTGGTAGGGACTCTTGCTGGTAAGGAGCGCTTACTAGATACAAACCTTGGCAATATATTGGTTTAGGCGGCGCTGGTTTCTTTGTATTCGAAGACTGGTTCTAGGAGGTCTTCGATGTTACAGTGGAGGGCTTTTGCTATAGCTCTTACGGTTGTTACCGAGGCTTCGTTGATGTTTCGTTGGCGCTGTTCGTACATTTGGATTGAGCGGAGCGATACGCCTGATTCGTATGCCAGGTCTTGTTGGGTTTTCTTAAGCTTCTTTCTTGCTAACGCAAGTTTGGTTTGCCTGGACGCTTTTTTCGCCATATCGCAGACGAGGCGAGCCACGCGTTCCTCCGAGGCTTCGTGCCAGGGGTAGTACAGACTGCGTAGCACATCGAATGGAACGACATGCAGCAAATCTTCGAAAGACTCTCCTAGCCGCCACTGAAGGTATGCCAATATCCAGCCTGTCCAATATTCCGGTGTCTTTTCGAATCGGTAGGTTCGATTTGGCATCGGCCTTGATTGATAGCCCGACCTTTCAGCGATAAGCGCGAACAGCTCAACGCCCGATTTTCCCGACACTACCCATGCGTTGCCGCGTTCGAACTCGCGAGCTACGCCGCTCAGGCAAAAGAGTTCCGCAACTTCCGATCCTTCTGCTCCATAATCGTTAACGGCATAGTCAAAGCAGTCGCCGAGGTTGTTCATTGCATCCTCGAGGTAGTAGACGGGATATGTCCTACTCGGCCCACAATCTGTTAACTCTTGGATCATTTAAATCAACCCTCCCTGCCATTAAATCCCTAATGTCGATACCTTCGGAATCGAACCCATTGACCGTATCCAAATATTTGCGTCGAGCATTCTGCTCTCGCTCAAAACGCTTGGGATAATACTCAGGCCCCGAAGCCTGCTTCCAATCGCGGAACCTAATCGCCGAGAACGCACGCTCACTCATAAGCGCATATTGAATGCCCAAATCCCCCAAAAACATAATGCGCTGCAATTGCCTGAGCGAAATCATGCCGTTGACAAACTGTCTTGCAAACGAGAAATAAGAATCGTCTGCACGATAGCCTCGAATAACGTCATAAGGAGATGTATCAATTAAACAGTTATCAAGTAGATAGCGAAGCCCCTCGCGTGCTACTGGCGTCGAAACATTGAACTCTCTGTTGTTCGCCAGAATTGCAAGCCAATTGAGGATTGAAAACTCCCCAGACTCCAAATCCAAGACCGAAAGGCCATCTAAATCAAGCTCATATCGATTGGCAACGCCATCAGACTCGGTCCGGCATGCCCATTCCATCGCCATTTCCTCATGTGGCGTGCAATAAAACCCGCGCCCATAGTCATTGAATTGTCTGCATTTATCCAACGACGGACGTTCGACAACAACCTCCGACCCGTGCCAAAGCTCCATATCGACCTCCAAAAAAATATCACCTCAGTGATAGTTTACCAATAACTATCACTGAGGTGATATAGATGAGAGCTTTTGAGGGGTTGCAGCCCGATTAGAGGCAAGCCTCAGCGATGCGCTTTTTGAGTTCGTCGATGCCGGTGCCGGTTTGGGAGCTTGTGATGATTACGTTCTCGGCCGGGACGTTGAGCTGCTTTTTGATAGCTGCTGCCTGGCGAGCCTGCTGGGTGCGGCTGAGCTTGTCAGCCTTGGTGAGGCAGACGATAAAGTTGAACTCGTTGCCCTGCAGGTAGTCGATCATGTCATGGTCGAGCTTGCTCGGGTCGTGGCGAATGTCCACCAGCGATACAACCAGGTTAAAGCTGCGCTCGGAGTCGAAGAAGTCGCCGATGAGCTCGGCCCAACGGTCGCGCTCGGCCTTGGAACGACGGGCGAAACCATAGCCCGGCAGGTCGACGAAGTGCACGTCGTCAGCCTCAAAGAAGTTGATGTTGCTCGTCTTGCCCGGCGTGCTCGAAACCTTGACCAGGTTTTTGCGGCCAAAAAGCTTGTTCATGATCGACGACTTGCCCACGTTGGAGCGGCCGACGAAGCTCACCTCGGGGCAGGTGGACTCGGGAATCTGCGAAACCTTGCCATAGCTGGCAACGAACTTGGCAAGCTGGTAGTTAATGGAATCGGCCATGGACACTCCTTGGTCGTAGGTTCTTACAAAACGGGCGTGCTATTGCGCGGCGGCGATACGACGAACGATGTCAAGCGTGATGCCGCTCGCGGTACGGGCGTACTCATCCAGATCGAACTCGCGCTCGCAAAACGCGTCATATGCCTCGTCACAATTATCGCTGATAGCGCGCAGCACCAGGCAATCGACACCATTCTTGGCCGCGATGTGCGCAATTGCCGCGCCCTCCATCTCGACGCAATCGGCATGCGTGGCCTCAATCGCAGCGTTACGCATGGCGTCACCCGTAACAAAGCGGTCACCCGTGGCGATAGTGCCACACAGGAACTGCTTGGGGTCCTTCTTCGCAGAAGTCTCATCCGCCGAGGCATCCACAAATCCATGCTCGGCAAGCACGGCGGCGGCAACATCAGCCAACGCCGGCGTCGAGACAAACTCCTCGAGCCCCGGCGCGGACTCGGCGATGAGTGCCGTATCGGTATCCAGATAGCGCAGGCACTTGCCTATAACCACGTCGTTAATATGCAGTTTAGGGTTTAGGCCTCCCGCGATACCTGAAAACACAACGGCCTGCGGGGCGTATTTGCTGATGAGATGCTGCGTTGCGGCAGCGGCGTTCACGGTACCCATGCCAGCGGTCGTGGCGACCACCGTCAGACCGTCAAGCTCGCCGCTCACAACGGTCAAGCCCGCCTCCTGCGCCTCATGTGCGCCACTCAGCTCTTCTTTAATCTGCGCAACCTCTTTTTCGAGTGCGCCTATGATCGCGATGGTTGCCATGCCATCCCCCAAATCCGTGCAAATTGCTTATCCACGGTATGGTACCAGCATTTTGGATCTTTCACTTTTTACGAAGTCGCTAGGCCAACGAGGACCGCACATCAAAGAGCGCCTTTGCAATCGCGGCCACAGCCTCGCTCGACTGGTCACTCCACGGTATCGACGTCATGATGCTCATAACATAGCTATGGCCGTCGACGTCGATCAGTCCGGCATCACATGTCGAATAGCAACCGTCCTCGTTGATCCAACCCGCCTTGTTGCGCACCGAGACCTGATCGTCCGCAATGCCATCGCGAATAAACGATCGGGTCGTAGAGGTCAGAAGGCCCGACAGCCATTGCGACGTCTCACTGCCACAGCTCAGATACTCGCTCATCTCGCGCCACAATTTGGCCGACGTCCGCGCGCAGTAGGTTGGGAAATCGCTCATCGGATCGAGCGCGACCTCGTCTTCGACGCCGAGCGCGGCAATCCAATCCTCGTAATCGACACGGTCAAACGCCGCGCGTAACGCGATAAACGAATCGTTGTCCGAATTAACGACCGCGGCCTCGATGAGTTCGCGCACCGTCTGCCAGCCCATGTTGTAGCCGCCATAGGTGCCAAGGGAATCATCGAGTGAGACCTGGCCCGTCTCGACCAGGGATTCGCAGATGTACAACGCATAGAGTGCCTTGTAGCTACTCGCGCCGTAAACCTCGACATCGGCGTTATACGTCACGCCCTTGCCGCTCGACAAATCGTAAAACACCACGCCCACATCGCCCAATTCCTGGGCCTGATCAAGGGCATCTTGGAGCGCGGCGAGGCTCCCATCCTCCAGGGCGGGGATCTGATCATCAACCAATGAGAAGGTCTGCACGGTATCGCCTGAGGGAATATCGTTAAAGTCCGCCTTCGAAAGCCTCGTCTTAAGGCTCGCTGTCGACAGGGTTTGACTTGCGGTGGCTTTAGCTTCAGAGACCTTTTTGTTTTGCATCTGTACCGTTGACGCATCTGAGTGTGCCATTCGCTCCGACGCGTAGGTTTTGGCGGTAATTCCGAGGATAATAACCGCCAACGTTAGCATCCCAATGGCGGCAATCTTCGTCACGCGGATGCGAGTGGCAGCGAGGCCACGCGAAGGCGTGCCCTTCGTCTCATATCTGCTGCCATGCTGCGGCACATACTCGTCCCGCGATGCGTTGTTTCGCACGTGGTCTCCTGACTGCTACCGTTTATATACGAGCAGCATAATACCGAGCAGGCATTTCTTTCCAAAGATATTCAGCAGCGTTTAAGGTGTCTTTAAAGAAACCACAAGCGTATTTATCCAAATGGCACGATTCTGTTGCGCATCTCTGTCCAAAACGCAGTTGCGGTGAAATAGTTCCTGTTTGGGCGGCATAAGCCGAAAAACAAGAACTATTCCACCGCAACTTGACGGGGCTCTTTAGCAATCAACTAGGTGCCCGGGGCACTCATTTAAGTCTGTCCCCAATGAGTGCCCTTGGGGGCGAAAATGGATCGCTAGCCGATGGCGTTTTTGAGTTCCGCGCGGCGCTTTTTCATGCCCATCATGACGGCGTTGCGCAGCTCGGGCATGCGCGCGGTATCCATCTGTGGAACGCCCTCGAGCTTATAGGGAATCCCCAGCTGCTCATACTTGACGACACCCATCGTGTGATACGGCAGCATTTCCAGACCGACCACGTTATGCCACGGGGCGATCAGGCGGCCGAGCGCCTCGCACTCCTCAACCGTATCGGTAATGCCCGGCACCACCACGTGGCGGATAACGACCTTAATCTTGCGACGCGCAAGCTCGTCACCAAACGCCAGAATGCGTGCGGGATCGCAACCGGTCAGCTTTTTATGCTCGACGGGATCGGCGTGTTTAATGTCGAGCAGCACCATATCGGTCTCGTTGAGTACGGCATCGAACTTCTCGGGATGCGCGGGATCGAACGCATAGCCGCAGCTATCCAAGCAGGTATGCACGCGGCCATCGGGGTTGTTGTGCATTGCGCGGAACAGGTCGGTCAAAAACGCGGGCTGCAGGAGCGGCTCGCCGCCGGACACCGTAATACCACCGCTGCGGTAAAACTCATGGTTGCTCTGGAACTCGTCCATCAGGTGCTCGACGGTCACCATGGTGCCGCCGTTCACCGACCAGGTATCGGGGTTGTGGCAATACGCACAGCGCATGGGGCAGCCCTGAACAAACACCACAAAGCGGATGCCGGGTCCATCGACCGTCCCCATCGTCTCAATCGAATGCACGCGGCCCAGGGCAAACGCAGAGTCCTCGGGACGAGCGTCCACACCCTCGAGCGTCATCTCAGCCATTCCCGGTACCTTGCCTCTCATTGGTTTTAGCTACATAAATGCCAGAGTCATTCTAGCCCATATGCATGATGGCGAAACGGTTTAGCGGTCAATTGGGTTGCCTATTTGACCCTACGCAAAAGCGGCGGGAAGATTGTCTCAACCCGCCCGCCGCCGAGGCAATAGAAATCGATAGACGCCAGGCCTTACGCCTTGAGCGTGAGCACCGCGCCGAAGGCGGTCGGGCCGCAATGGCTCGAGATGACGCCACCGACCTGAGTCCAGGTAACGTCCTTAAAGCCCAGGTCGTGCGCATAGACTTCCATGTCGTCGCGCAGCTCCTGGGAAAGGCCCACCGAATACGCCAGGCCAATGTGCGAGTAGTCGATCTCGCCCTTCGCAACCATGTGGTCAATAAAGGCACGGGCGCATTTGAGCATAGAGCCGCGGAACTTCTTGGTCGCCACGAACTTGCCGCCCGTCACCTCAATGCAGGGCTTAATCTTGAGCAGGTGGGCGCCCAGGAACGCGACGTTGGACAAGCGACCGCCCGCCTTAAGGAAGGCAAGGTCCGTAGGAACAAAACCCAGCAACACACGGTCCATGACGGAATTCGTAAATGCAAAGATCTCGTCGACGGTGGCATCGGGGTGAGCCTCGATGTATTTGGCGGTCTCGACGACAACGAGCGACTGACCCACCGAAACAAAACGCGTGTCCATGGAGAACACGTAGTCGCGCCCCTTGGCTGCAATCTTGGAGGACTGATGCGAGCAGGTCGTGGCCTCGGAATACGCGAGATGCAAAATAGTCGCGTCGGGCTGCTCGGCATGAATTCGGTCATACACGTGAGCAAAATCCGCAGGCGCGCAGCCACTAGTCTTGGGCATTACGCCAAACTCGTTGCAGCGTGAATAAATCTCGAGCGGATCGATCGAACCGTCCTCGACGGTCTCGTCACCAATCGTGACATGCATGGGCACGCGCACGATGCCGTAGCGCTCGCAAAGCTCCGGCGTCACATCCGACCCAGACTCAACCACGATTACGTACTTGCCCATTATTATCACGACCCATCTCAACATTGGCTTTTCAATACATGGCACGCGCCGCCGCACTGTTGCACAACAGCGTCCAAGCGCCAAAGAGACGCCGCCCCTTGCACACAACAAAGGACAGCGTCTCCCTGGAAAACTCCGTGCTTATCTAGGATTCCATACGATTTATTAAGGAGGGTTACTTATTCCGCAAACGGTCGCTATATGCGGTAAGCGGTAGTTGGCCGCGACAACTGCGACACATTCCGTCCAGTAAATCCAATCGTGCTCCACGCACGGTTAATGCACGAGGCGGTAGAAATTCATCGATGCCGCACCCTCGGCGTGCAGCTCCATCGCCGGAACCGCCGGCGAATAGGTACGGCTCGTAAGTGCCGCCTCGCCGCCATTTGCAAAAATCTCGACCATCGTAGTGTCCGAAAGCACGCGTAGGTCGCGAAGCTCGCCGAGCTCAATCGACCTCTGGTCGCGCCCATAGCCTTCGTCACCCATATCGAGGGTAAGCATCCCGTCCGTATAACGTACAAAGACACCCTTGCGGATTTCGAGCTCGACCATCTTGGCGCCCTCGCAGGAAACCACAAGATCAAACAGGCGGCCCGGCTCCTCAACGGTTTCACCGCCTGTCGCGCGAACGCAGTCGCCGCGCATCCTCCCAATCTCGTGCGCCGGCTGCTGGCAGAGCTTACCATCGCGCATGCTCAGCTCTCGCGGCACCGTCAACGCGCACTGCCACCCGCGCGCCACCGTCGGGTTTTCCGCCGTCGCATCGGGGCAACCCGACCATCCGATCATCAAACGCCGGCCTGCAGCATCCTCAAAGGACTGCGGTGCGTAGAAATCAAAGCCGGCATCGACCATCGGGGGCATGCCCTGCCCGGTGATCTTAAAACTCGGCGCCTCCCAATCGGCCTCGATAGGGAACCACACGCACTGATGCGGATTGCGGTAACGCCAACCATCGGCAGGCACACCCTGCGGACAGCAAACGAGAATAAGCTCGCCATCAAGCTCAAACAGATCAGGGCACTCCCACATAAAGCCAAACTTCTCGCCCAGCTCAATGCGCGTCGCATAGCTCCAGACCCCTAAATCACGCGAAGTATAGACAAGCACGCAGCCACGGTCGTCTTTCGTACGAGCGCCCAGAACCATGTAGTAGATACCATCGTGCTCAAGGATCTTGGGGTCGCGCACGTGCGTACCGATATCGTCGGGGTAATCGACCGGTCCAACAGCTATGCACTTCTCGCCCAATTCGTCGGGATTCTCGGCAACCATATGAATCTGGTTTTGCTCACGGCCCGTCAACACGTAGTCGTAATCATCACGGTCAAAATGCTTGACGTTGCCGGTATAGAAGTAGTGAATCTTGCCATCGCGTACAAAGGCAGAACCAGAATACGCTCCGCTCGAATCCAAATCGGAATCGGGGAACAGCGCGGGGCCGTGATTCTCGTACGTCACAAAATCCTTTGTCGTCAGATGGTTCCAAAGCACTGGACCGCCATGCGCAGCATCGAACGGATCGTATTGATGATAGATGTGATACGTATCACCGATCTGCACCAAACCGTTGGGGTCGTTGAGCCAGCCAAGCTCAGGCTCCACATGGAACAGGAGCCTATCGGGGTCGGACGCGACGCGAGCCGCCGTCTCATCCTGTCCGGCTCGCCACTGCTCATAGTCCGCGCGTGTCACCTTATTTTTTTGATTAAACATCGCCGTTGACTTTCTCGTCTATGGGGAAGGACGTTCGACTCACACGAGTCGAACGCCCTTCCCCAAATGGACTTATCCTCAGATTACGCTGAACGGCTCAACTAGAAGCTAACGTCGAAGCCAGCGCCAGCGCCCTCTTCATCGGTGGTCGGCACGCCCTTTGCCTTGTTGTAGGCAAAGATCAAGACGATCGGCACGATGAAGGCGATGAGATTGCCAGCCA
>JAXKFZ010000029.1:0-2070 GCA_036550635.1 Collinsella sp.
GCGTATCATTATCTCTTGCTTGTTTGCACTGCTCAGGGAGGGGCCGCGCATGGCGCAGGAACACGATCTGTTTGATGACATTATCGAGATCAGCAAGGGTTTCGACTTTCTTAAAAACCCGCTTGGCGGCGTGACCGATGCGCTCGATCCGTCGGCGTCGCAGTGGAATCCTGCCGACTACAAGGAGCGCCCGCGCGGCAACACCATTCCGTGCTTGACCTGCAAAAACGAAAAGAGCGGTTGCGCCGCGTGCATGGACGTGTGCCCGGTCAACGCTATCGAGGTCGAGGAAGACGCCATCGAGATCCTCGACTCCTGTCGCAAGTGCGGCCTGTGCGCCGCTGCCTGTCCGACCGAGGCGATCATCTCGCCGCGCCTGGCGCCTAAAAACCTGTATGACGATATCGTCTCCGCTGCTACGAGCCACGAGACCGCCTACGTCACCTGCACACGCGCCCTCAAGCGCATGCCGCGCGAAAACGAGGTCGTCGTTGCCTGCGTGGGCGATATTACGGCCGAGACCTGGTTCTCGGTACTGGCGGACTATCCCAACGTGAGCGTCTACCTGCCACTGGGCGTGTGCGATAAGTGCCGCAACACCGGTGGCGAGGACATTTTGGGCGAGGCCATTGCTACCGCCGAGGAGTGGGCGGGTACGGGCATGGGCCTGGAGGTCGACCCCAAGAGCCTCAAATGCCATAAGCGCCGCGAGTACGAGCGCAAGGAGTACATGGATAAGATTGCCCGCACCACGGGCCTGACGGTGACCAAGCTCAATCCGGCGACGGCGGCGCTGGCCTCGGTGACGCAGAAGTTGAAGGCTCACCGTCACCAGATCACGCAGCTCGAGCGCACGCTCAACACCATGTGCGGCACCACGACGACCAAGCGTCGCCGTTCGCTCACGCACGGGCGGCAGCTGGTGCTCTCGACGCTGCAGAACCACCCCGAGCTTGCCCAGAATATGCAGGTGAGCACACCGGAATGCGATTTTGACAAGTGCACGTCATGCGGCGAGTGCGTCAACGTGTGCCCCACGTTTGCCTGCGATTTGGTGGGAAGCGGTCGCTTTGCACTGGAGTCCACGTATTGCCTAGGTTGCGGAGCCTGCGTCAAGGTGTGCCCCGAGCATGCGCTCAAGCTGGTCGAGCACGATGCGTCCAATCTGGTCGTTGTCGACCCCGAGGCCGAGGAAAAGGCCGCTCAGAAGGCCAAGGCCCACGAAGAGGCCCAGAAGGCCAAGGCCGAGGCAAAGGCCAAGCTTGACAAGATGCTCGATCAGGTGGAGAAGCTCGCGGACTAGTCAGCGAGCTCTATCTCTGCTTCATTTGCGCCGCCGCGGTGTCCGGATTCGCCCGGATGCTGCGGCGGCGCTATACTTATACGGTTTGAAGTACCTGTACCAAAAGGAGCTGTCGTGTCCCTTTCCATCGGTATCGTGGGCCTGCCCAACGTGGGCAAGTCGACGCTGTTCACCGCGCTTACCAAAAAGACTGGCCTTGCCGCCAACTATCCGTTTGCCACGATTGATCCCAACGTGGGTATCGTCGACGTGCCCGATAGCCGCCTGCAAAAGCTCGCCGACATCGTCAACCCGGGTCGCATTGTGCCGGCGACGGTCGAGTTCGTCGACATCGCAGGTCTGGTGAAGGGCGCTAACGAGGGCGAGGGCCTGGGCAACCAGTTCCTGGCCAACATTCGCGAGACCGACGCCATCTGCGAGGTCGTGCGCTACTTTAAGGACCCCAACGTCATGCGTGAGGTGGGCCGCACGGGCGAGTTCGTCGATCCCGCCGGCGATGCCGACACCATCATGACCGAGCTCATCCTGGCCGACATGGGCACGCTCGAGAAGCAGCTGCCTAAGCTCGAGAAGGAGGCCAAGCGCGACAAGGAGCTCATGCCCAAGTTCGAGGTTGCCAAGCGCCTGCTTGCCTGGCTCAACGAGGGCAAGCGCGCCGCATCCATGGAGATGACCGACGAGGAGCGTGCCGCCGCCAAGGGGCTGTTCCTGCTCACCATGAAGCCCATCCTGTATGTGGCCAACGTGGACGAGGATATGCTCAACGA
>JAXKFZ010000180.1:0-6382 GCA_036550635.1 Collinsella sp.
GGTCGACAGCTTGGAGCACACCGTCAGCCCCGCCCGACGGAACAGCGGCGTAATCTCGTCATCGGTGCCGCGTTCTAGCAGAATAAACTGCTCGTTGGCTAAATCGGCAAGAGAAACGACCTCCGCCGTGGCAAGCAAAGAGCCTGCCGGCACTACCGCCATCAACTCGTCGCGCACCAAAGACCGCGATGCCATGCCGTTTTCTCGGGGATCACGCGGGATAAAGCCCAGGTCGCAGCGGCCTTCCGCCACCCATTGCTCAATCTCGGAGTAATCACCCATCAGCAGCTCGTAATCGACATCCGGATGATCGGCGCGAAAGCGCGCGATCACCGGCGGCAGTACATGAGTCGCCACACTCGAAAACGTACCGATACAGATCTTGCCGCGCATTAGCCCTCGCATCTCGTCCACGCGTCGCTGCAGGCGGCCAAACTCTTCGCATAACGCCTCGACTGCCGGCATGACCTGCCGCCCGTCGGCAGAAAGTACCACGCCCTCGCGGCTGCGATCAAGCACCTTAAAACCCCAGTCTGCCTCAAGGTCGCCCACCATACGGCTCACGCCCGACTGCGAATAGCTCAGCCGCTCGGCAGCGCGCGTAAAACTGCCGGCGCGCACGGTCTCGAGCAGGACCTGCATCTTTTGAATATTCGTTTCCACAGCACCCCTCCACCTTTGCATGAGTTTTTCTCATGCTATCCATGCATTATATTCGCTTTTCTTCTAAAGCCAGTTCACCCATAGTGAACATGCTCGGATATAGAGGGGATGTCAGCGCATGAACAACGGACTGTTTACGTACTTAGCAGCATTGCTATTGTTTGGCTCCAACGGCATCATCGCCGCTGCTATCGCGCTGCCGAGCTCCGATATCGTGCTACTACGCACGTTTTTGGGCGCACTCTCGCTTGTCACCATCCTCGCCGTCACCCAACGCCATAAGCTGCAGGCGCCATCCCGCCCCCGCGAAGCCGCAGCCCTCCTCCTCTCGGGAGCCGCGCTGGGCGCCAGCTGGATTTTTCTGTTCCGCGCCTACCAGACGATTGGCGTCGGCGTATCCTCGCTGCTGTACTACTGCGGCCCCATCATCGTCATGGCGCTCTCCCCGCTCATCTTTGGCGAAAAGCTGACCGGCAGCAAAATCGCCGGCTTTATCGCCGTCGCCTGCGGTGCTTTTCTCATTGCGGCACAAGGTCTAGGCGGCAATATGCCCATTGCGGGTATCGCTTGCGGCATCGCCTCGGCCTTCTGCTATGCATTGATGGTCATCGCCAGCAAGGGTGCGCCGCACATCGAGGGCCTCGAGAACTCCGCGCTCCAGGTGAGCGCCGCCTTTTTGACCGCGCTGGTCCTTACGCTCCTCACGCAGGGCGCCCCCTCATTCCTGTCCGCCGGCGTCGCCGCCAGTATTGATTGGCGCGCCGTCGTCATGCTCGGCGTCGTCAACACCGGCATCGGCTGCCTGCTCTACTTTAGCGCCGTCGCCAAACTGCCCGTCCAGACCGTCGCCGTCGTCGGCTACCTCGAGCCGCTTTCGGCGGTCGTGTTCTCGGCCGTCCTTTTGGGCGAAGCCATAACACCGGTCCGTCTGATGGGCGCCGTGCTTATCATCGGCGGCGCGATCTTTTGCGAACTCGCCGGCAAACGCGCAAACGCCAAGGCTGGCATCGCCCAGGCAGCACGTGCTTAAAGCCCCTGCTTTGAAATGCTACCTGCGTACATAAATAATCCTCAGCTGGGGATTATTGTCTAAAATAACCTGATGTGCCAAACTGCTCTTGAATGTATAAAGACGGCATAAAGGTTATCTGTCCTAGACGGATAACCGGATGTCCAAGGGAGTCCACGTGGCACATAACAAACTGGAGGCAAGCCCCCAAGATCAGCGTGGTCAAGGCGGGCATGGAGCCATTCCCCTCTCCGCTGGCATGCTGCTCGTTACGCTCGGCGTCGTCTACGGCGACATCGGCACGAGCCCCATGTACACCATGAAATCAATCGTCGCCAACAACGGCGGCATCGGTACCGTCAGCGAGGACATGATCTTAGGAGCGCTTTCGCTCGTCATCTGGACCATGACGCTCGTGACCACGGTCAAGTACGTGGTTATCGCCATGAAGGCCGATAACCACAACGAGGGCGGCATCTTCGCCCTGTTTAGCTTGGTGCGCAAAGTGGCGCCGTGGCTGATCCTTCCCGCCATGATCGGCGGCGCGGCGCTGCTCGCCGACGGCATCCTCACCCCCGCCGTCACGGTTACCACGGCCATCGAGGGCTTGCGCACTATCGAGTGGGGCCATGCGCTTTTGGGTGACGGCCAGACCAACGTCATCATCATCACCATCATCATTATCTGCGGCCTGTTTGCCATGCAGCGCGCCGGCACCTCGTCGATCGGCAAGCTGTTCGGCCCGCTCATGACGCTGTGGTTCCTGTTCTTGGCTGGCGCCGGCCTGTTCAACATGCTCGGCAACCTGTCCATCCTACGCGCGCTCAACCCCATCCGCGGCATCATGTTCCTGTTCTCGCCCATCAACCACTCGGGCATCATGGTGCTCGGCTTCGTCTTCCTGTCGACGACCGGCGCCGAGGCGCTCTATTCGGACATGGGTCACGTGGGCAAGGCTAACATCTATGCATCCTGGCCGTTTGTTAAGGCAGCCCTTATCCTCAACTATCTGGGTCAAGGAGCTTGGCTGCTCGCCAATAACTCCAACCCCCAGATGCTCGCGATGGATATCGTCAACCCGTTCTATATGATGCTCCCCGAGCCCCTGCGCCCCTTTGCCATCGTGCTTTCGGCCGTAGCGGCCATCATCGCCTCGCAGGCGCTCATTACCGGCTCGTTCTCGCTGGTATCCGAGGCAACCCGTCTCAATCTCATGCCGCATCTGCGCATCCACTACCCCAGCGACACCAAGGGCCAACTCTATATTCCGCTCGTCAACAACATCATGTGGGTCGGCTGTATCTTCATCGTGCTGCTGTTCCAAAACTCCGAGCGCATGGAGAGCGCCTACGGCCTCGCCATTACCGTGACCATGCTCATGACCACGACGCTTTTGACGAGCTACATCGCCGGCATCCTCAAACACAAGCTGGGCGCCTGCGTCTTCGCCCTGCTCTTTGGTGCCATTGAGCTGTGCTTCTTCGCTTCGTGCCTCACCATGTTCTTTGACGGCGGCTACGTCATGATCTTCCTGGCCGCGCTGCTGTTTGGCCTTATGTACGTGTGGCGCCGCGGCACCGCCATCGAGCGCACGCAGACGATCCTGCTGCCCGTCTCCAAGTACATTGACCAGCTCGGCCGCCTGCGCAACGACGAGACCTACCCCGTGCTCGCCGACAATCTGGTGTTCCTTACCAACAGTCCCGACCCGCTCACGCTCGACCGCGACGTGCTCTACTCCATCTTGGATAAGCATCCCAAGCGCGCCAAGGCATACTGGTTCATCAACGTGCATGTCACCGATGAGCCCTATACGCACGAGTATTCCGTCGAGACCTTTGGCACAGACTTCCTATTCCGCGTGCGCTTGGACCTGGGCTTTAAGGTCAATCAACGCATCAACGCCTACCTGCGCCAGATCGTTGGCGACCTGATGGCATCGGGTGAGTTGCCGCCGCAGCATCACACCTACTCCATCTACGAGACACGCGGCAACGTGGGCGACTTCCGTTTTTGTATGCTGCGCAAGATGCTTGCCCCCGAAACGGACATCAACCGCAACGACCATCGCGTCATGGCCATCAAGTACGCCGTCCGCCGCGCCTGCGGAAGCCCGGCACGTTGGTATGGTCTCGAGAACTCGGCCATCATCATCGAGTACGTACCGCTCTTTGCTCGCATGCGCCCGGCCGTCAAACTTGTGCGCACCCAGGTGCCACTCGAGGTTCAGATCGAAGAGGCCGAGGAAATGGAAGTCGACATCTTCTCGGACGACTTGGTCAATGGCAACGAGGCCGGTAGGGACATGAACGTCGATCCCACCGAGCTGCTCGAGAGCGTCGCCGATACGCCCGAACAGCAACAGCTCGACGGCCTCGAGAGCGAACAGCTCAACGACGCCAACTTCTAGCGCCGTCACCCATCGACGATAGCGGCCCTGCACCTCGCGTGAGAGATGCAGGGCCGTCTTGTATTGCAGTAAAGCTAGCGGCTACGAACGACGCGGCTCGGGAACCACGAGTCTATCGGGGCTCGCGCCCTCGGCATCCGTCAGGCTCACGTAGCGAATCGACGGATCCCCATACATCGCGTAGTAATAATTGCCCGTGCGCGCGCTAAAGCATCCGGTATAGATAGTCTTCTCGAACTTGCCATCGCCCATCCTGGACGCCCCCTCAATCATCACCACGCCCTCGAGTGAACGGAACATGCGGACGACGTTTTCGGTCTCGCTCTCCTTTTGCGGGTAATTGGCATTGAGGTACGCCGCCTTTACAAAACGGCTCGGCGAATAGCAATCGCCCGGAATGCCGCGCATGCCGGCACCCGCGCCATAGGGCTTGAGCTCGGCGCCACGCCATGTCGCCGTCTGCGGAAAATCGCTTGTGGCGGTGATATAGGTGCGGAGGTTTTCCATGTGCCACGGGAAGGTCGGCTGGTTGGCAAGGGTGTCGACCGGATCGTCGTATACATGCAGGCCGTCAGCCATCATCTCGACCACGATGCTGCGCTGGCTGTCGCCGATAATCCAATGGAGCAGCGACACGCCCAGCCCCTCTCCGGCAGATTTGGCGACAATCACCGTGTCGCGCAGCGCGGCCTCGACCTCATCGACCGCCGAGAACGTCGCTGCCACCCACAGGGGAAACTCATAGGCCGCGATATTGGTCTTTCCATCAACCGGCCCCTCGGCATACTCGGCATAACCCGGGAAATTGAGGCCCGCCACGGCGAGGCCCGCATCGTTGCCGCAATCGAAGAACATAGGGTAGTTCTTGTAATCGATGCACATACCGATCACCGCGTGTGCCGCTGCCGCGTCGTCGATAAACGAATACGGAATGTGGAACCCGCGCGGCATCACGCGAACCTGTTGGCCGTAGTCAAAGCTCCAGTCGAGGTTGCGGCCCAGATACATGTGACCAGAATTATCGGTAAATCGAATACTCGTACACATAGCGCCTCCTAGCTTTACGTTCCTGCTAAGTTCATTGTCTCCAAACAAAAAGGCGCTAAACACAAAAGCCCGGACATGACAACAACGTCATACCCGGGCTATTCAAGCAGGATAAACTCAACCAAGTTAACCCCGCAGGTCGTCTAAGGGGTCAAAGTGCCGCAGATTGCCACGAAAGAGGAGCGAAGCGTACTTAAGGTACGCGAGCGACGATTGAGCGGCAAGGTGCGGTGCTTTGATCCCCTTAGACCAACTTGCCGAGACAGTGGTCGATCATATGCTGGATCATTTGTGCCTCAAAGCCCGCGTAGTCGCGGCGGCACTCCTTCATCTTGCCGTCGACAATCTGGTCAAAGGCAACCTTGCACTTGATATAGCGCGTGGACTTGGTGACTTCCTCGTGCGTCAGGCAGCTCTCCTCCATCTTGCTGGCACCCAGGCCAAACACCAGACGGGGGTTGTAGAGCACATGGGGCTCGCCGGCGTCGTCCAGATAGACGCAGACCTTCTTGGTGACGCCGATCTGGTTGGCGGCAAGGCAGCCGGCATCGTCGAGCGACTTGATGGTATCGATCAGGTCCTGTGCCACCGACTCGTCCTCGACGGTCGCGACCTCGCAACGCTGGGACAGAATAGCCTCGTCGTGGCAGAGCTCTTTAATCATACGTTCCTCCATAGGGGTCGTTGTAACTGCTTAAGTATACGGTACCCACACATTTTCATGCGAATAATACCGTCCGTCTGCTACAAAGCGCCGAACATCAACATGCAAGGAACATCAACCTTTCAAAGGCGATATAGTAGTTGAGTTCGTGTCAATCGGCCTAAACTCGGGGCCGAACAAGGAAAGGGTATGCATGGATGAACTTTTTCACGTCAGTGAGCGCAAGTCCACAATCGGGACCGAACTTCGCGCTGGACTGACAACATTCCTGGCGATGGCCTACATCATCGCCGTCAACCCTGCGGTGCTCTCGGGCGCCGGCATCGATGCGGGAGCGCTCGCCTGCGCCACCTGCCTGGGCGCCGGCATCATGACCATCTGCATGGGCATCTTCGCCAACCGCCCGCTCGCCTGCGCGTCGGGCTTAGGCGTCAACGCGATGATCGCCGGAATCACCACCACCGTCTGCGGCGGTGACTGGCACGTGGCCATGAGCGTCATCTTCCTTGAGGGCGTCGTCATCTTGCTGCTCGTGCTTTGTGGCCTGCGCGAGGCCATCATGGACGCCATCCCGGTTGTCCTGCGTCAC
>JAXKFZ010000181.1:0-1740 GCA_036550635.1 Collinsella sp.
GTGACGCAGGACAACCGGGATGGCGTCCATGATGGCCTCGCGCAGGCCACAAAGCACGAGCAGCAAGATGACGACGCCCTCAAGGAAGATGACGCTCATGGCCACGTGCCAGTCACCGCCGCAGACGGTGGTGGTGATTCCAGCAATCATCGCGTTGACGCCTAAGCCCGACGCGCAGGCGAGCGGGCGGTTTGCGAAGATGCCCATGCAGATGGTCATGATGCCGGCGCCTAGGCAGGTGGCGCAGGCGAGCGCTCCCGCATCGATGCCGGCGCCCGAGAGCACCGCGGGGTTGACGGCGATGATGTAGGCCATCGCCAGGAACGTTGTCAGTCCAGCGCGAAGTTCGGTCCCGATTGTGGACTTGCGCTCGCTGACGTGAAATAGTTCGTCCATGCATACCCTTTCCTTGTTCGGCCCCGAGTTTAGGCCGATTGACACGAACTCACTCACTATAGCCCCTTTACGACGCTGTTGTTCCTCGCATGTTGATGTTCGGCGCTTTGTAGCAGACGGACGGTATTTTTCGCATGAAAATGTGTGGGTACCGTATACTTAAGCGGTTACAACGACCCCTATGGAGGAACGTATGATTAAAGAGCTCTGCCACGACGAGGCTATCCTGTCCCAGCGTTGCGAGGTTGCGACCGTCGAGGACGAGTCGGTTGCTCAGGACCTGATCGATACCATTAAGTCGCTCGACGATGCCGGCTGCCTTGCCGCCAACCAGATCGGCGTCACCAAGAAGGTCTGCGTCTACCTGGACGATGCCGGCGAGCCCCACGTACTCTACAACCCCCGTCTGGTGTTTGGCCTGGGCGCCAGTAAGATGGAGGAGAGCTGCCTGACGCACGAGGAGATCACCAAGTCCACGCGCTACATCAAGTGCAAGGTTGCCTTTGACCAGATCGTCGACGGCAAGATGCGCGAGCGCAAGCAGGACTTCGTCGGCTTCGAAGCGCAGATGATTCAACACATGATTGACCACTGCTTAGGCAAACTCGTCTAGAGTGGTTCAATTGGGGACCGAATTTGCGGTCTTTGTCCCGGGCGTGACATTGTTGTCATGTCCGGGCTTTTGTGTTTAGCGCCTCTTTGTTTGGTGACAATAACCTTAGCAAGAACGTAAAGCTGGGAGGCGCTATGTGTACGAGCATTCGATTTACCGATAATTCCGGCCACATGTATCTAGGCCGCAACCTCGACTGGAGCTTTGACTACGGCCAACAGGTTCGCGTGATGCCGCGCGGGTTTCACATTCCGTATTCGTTTATCGACGACGCAACAGCGGCACACGCGGTGATCGGTATGTGCATCGATTACAAGAACTATCCCATGTTCTTCGACTGCGGCAACGATGCGGGCCTCGCCGTGGCGGGTCTCAATTTCCCGGGTTATGCCGAGTATGCCGAGGACCCTGTCGACGGCAAGACCAATATCGCAGCCTATGAGTTTCCCCTGTGGGTGGCAGCGACGTTCTCGACGGTCGACGAGGTCGAGGCTGCGCTGCGCGATACGGTGATTGTCGCCAAATCTGCAGGAGAGGGGCTGGGCGTGTCGCTGCTCCATTGGATTATCGGCGACAGCCAGCGTAGCATCGTGGTCGAGATGATGGCTGACGGCCTGCATGTATACGACGATCCGGTCGACACCCTTGCCAATCAGCCCACCTTCCCGTGGCACATGGAAAACCTGCGCACCTATATCACGGCCACAAGCGATTTTCCGCAGACGGCGACA
>JAXKFZ010000182.1:0-9493 GCA_036550635.1 Collinsella sp.
CGGCGAAAAGGCCAAGGACTTTAAGGGCACCATGAGGCAGCTGCTCGGCTATATCGGCCAGCACAAGATTGCCGTGTTTGCCGCCGTCGCCTTTGCCGTGTGCTCGGTCATCTTTAACATTGTGGGGCCCAAGGTGCTCGGTCAGGTTACCACCAAACTGTTCGAGGGCTTAGTTGCCAAGGTCAACGGCACCGGCGATGTCGACTTTGCCTGGATTGCCAAGACGCTCGGCTTTTTGCTCTGCCTGTATCTGGCGAGCTCTGTCTGCAGCCTCATCCAGGGCTGGCTCATGACCGGCGTCACGCAAAAGATCTGCTATCGCATGCGCAAGGAGATCGCCGCCAAGATCGCCGTCGTTCCGATGAGCTACTTTAACGGACACAGCAAGGGCGACGTGCTCAGTCGCATCACCAACGACGTCGATACGCTCGGCCAGTCGCTCAACCAGAGCGTGACGCAGCTCATCACGTCGGTGACGCAGATTATCGGCGTGCTCGTCATGATGCTATCGATCAGCCTGCCGCTCACCGGCGTCACCGTGCTCACGCTGCCGGCAGCCGCAATTATCTTGATGGTGATGATTCACTTCTCGCAGCCGTACTTCCGCGAGCAACAGCAGGTTCTGGGCGCGGTCAACGGCATTATCGAGGAGGACTTTGCCGGCCAGAACGTCATTCAGGTGTTCGACCGCGCCGAGGCCTCGATCGAGGAGTTCGACCGTCAAAACGACCGGCTCTTTATTAGTGGCTGGCGCTCGCAGTTCCTGTCGGGCCTGATGATGCCGCTTATGAGCCTGGTAGGCAACATGGGCTACGTGGGAGTCGTCGTGGTGGGTGCGCAGCTCGCGCTGACCGGCAATGCCACGCCCGGCGACATCCAGAGCTTTATCCAGTACGTGCGCAACTTTACGCAGCCGGTGCAGCAGCTGGGCAACGTAAGCAACACGATGCAGTCGATGGCAGCTGCCACCGAGCGCGTCTTTGAGTTCCTGGCCGCGCCCGAGGAGGCGCAGAAGGCCGACGCACAGATTCCCGAAAAGCGCCCCGGCCACGTTGAGTTTGACCATGTCAAGTTTGGCTACACGCCCGACAAGACCATCATCCACAACTTTAGCTGCGAGGCGCAGCCCGGCCAGACCATCGCCATCGTCGGCCCCACCGGCGCCGGCAAGACCACGCTCATTAAGCTGCTGCAGCGCTTCTACGATGTGGACGGCGGCTCGCTGCGCGTCGAGGGCATCGACGTGCGCGACTGGGACCGTGCGGCACTTCGCAGCGAGTTTGCCATGGTACTGCAGGATACCTGGCTGTTTAACGGCACGATCCGCGAGAACATCCGCTACGGACGTCCCGATGCAAGCGATGACGAGGTCGAGGCCGCTGCACGCGCCGCACGCTGCGATCACTTTATCCATACGCTCGCCGGCGGCTACGACTTTATGATTAACGAGGAGGGCACTAACCTGTCGCAGGGTCAGCGCCAGCTCGTGACCATCGCCCGTGCCATTTTGGCCGACCGCCCGGCGCTGATTCTGGACGAGGCGACCTCCAACGTTGACACTCGTACCGAGGAGCTCATTCAGCGCGCCATGGATGCGCTGATGCAGGGCCGCACCAGCTTTGTCATCGCGCACCGCCTGTCCACGATCCGCAACGCCGACGTGATCTTGGTGATTCGCGACGGCGACATCGTCGAGAAGGGCACGCACGACGAGTTGCTCGCCCAGGGCGGCTTCTACGCCGACCTGTACAACTCGCAGTTCGACGAAGCGGCGTAGGGCTGACGCTGATCGGCTTTATATGCTCGTAAACGGGGGCGCAGGATGACCTGTGCCCCCGTTTTTGCGTTTCGTGGCGCTCGAAATGTCTCCTCGGGGTCTTTTGACGGATCCCATTCGCGGCGGTTTTTGCCTATCCGGCGCGTCTCAGATGCAAGTGAGTAGACTTTCTTGGATTTGCCGAGCACATCGCGACAAATGCCCAGTAAAGCCGCAGGTCAGAGCGGTGACGTTTCGGGATGTGCTCGGCCTCCTGCAAATAGTCTACTCACTTGGTTTTTTTCTGTTAGAAGACTGCTGTGAGGGAAAGCAGCTCCCTCAAGGCGGTCATCGTTTCCCCAGATAAAACCCGCCTAAATAAACCTGCCCCTTTTTGGCAGGTTTCGCTTGCACTTTAGCGTGCGACAGCGGATAATGCCGAGCACTCGACAATGCGCTCAATAGCTTTCTATAGATGAGGAGGCCCCTATGGCCATGGAATTCAAACGTAGACTGCCGATCCCCATGGAGATCCGCGAGGAAATGCCGCTTTCAGCCGAGCTCACCGCCAAAAAGCAGGAGTTCGACGCCGAGGTCGCCAAGATCTTTACCGGCGAGGACGCACGCAAGGTACTCATTATCGGCCCGTGCTCTGCAGACCGCGAGGACTCGGTACTCGAGTACATGAACCGCCTGGCCAAGGTCGCCGAGGAAGTCAAAGACAAGCTCGTTATCATCCCGCGCGTCTACACCAACAAGCCCCGCACCAAGGGCACCGGTTACAAGGGTCTGCTGCACAACCCCGACCCCGAGGCGCCGGATGACCTGCTCGAGGGCGTCAAGGCCATCCGCCACATGCACTTGCGCGTGATTGAGGAGACGGGTTTCTTCACCGCCGACGAGATGCTCTATCCCTCCAACTACCAGTACCTCGTCGACCTGCTGAGCTATGTCGCCGTGGGCGCGCGCTCGGTCGAGAACCAGGAGCATCGACTGGTCTCGAGCGGCATTTCGGTACCCGTGGGCATGAAAAACCCCACCGCCGGTTCCACCACCGTTATGCTCAACTCCATCTATGCCGCCCAGGCACACCAGAGCTTTATCTTCCGCAACTGGGAAGTCGAGTGCGACGGCAACCCGCTCGCACATGCCGTCATGCGCGGCTATATCGGCCTCGACGGTCGCACCTACCCCAACTATCACTACGAGCACCTGGAGCGCCTGGCCGAGCGCTACACCGAACACGCCGGCTACGCCAACCCGGCTGCGGTCATCGACTGCAACCACGACAACTCGGGCAAACGACCGCTGGAGCAGTACCGCATTTGCAAGGAGGTGCTCGACAGCTGCCGCCGCAACGAGTCCATCTCCAAGCTGGTCAAGGGCTTTATGATCGAGTCCTACCTGGAGGACGGTAACCAGGCAGTCGACGGCGGCGTCTTTGGCAAGTCCATCACCGACCCGTGCCTGGGCTGGGAAAAGACCAACTACCTCATCCACGAGATTGCAGAGCGTATTTAGTTACGCGGGCACGAGAGCGAACAACTTGTCATTCAAAGAGGACGGCATGACCAAAAGGTCTATGCCGTCCTCTTTTCATAGTCGTTGAGGACGTTCTTGAATGACTAGTCGTTTTAGAACGTCCCCAACGACTAACCAAAAGCTCCGCGGAGATTTCTTTTTACCTACTTTGTTAATGGGTATTGCGCGGCGCGTGCAGATACGGTAAGGTGTTCCACCAATGAGCGCGGAGATGCCGCGCCGTCCAGCTACACCGCGAAGGGAGCGAACATGAACGGATTCATTTCCAACAACTCCATGATGATGTGCATGTGCGCGGGCATGATGATGCCCCCTGTCTCCTCGCCTGCCGGCAGCGCCCGCTGCCCGCGAATGATGTAGCCCGCGCATAGTCTCGGACTTCAAGGCGAGGAACCCGCAGCCGGGTCCTCGCCTTTTTTGTTTGGCATGCCGCGGGCGCCAACCATCAGCAACACTCAACCGAAAGGCTGTACCGTGATAGAACTCACCAACATAGTTAAGGAATACCAAGGGACGGGCGGGGCGTTTCGCGCCGTGGACGACGTGACGCTCACCATCCAGACCGGCGAGGTCTTTGGCATCATCGGTTACTCCGGCGCCGGCAAGTCCACGCTCGTGCGCTGCATCAACCTGCTCGAACGCCCCACCTCGGGCACCGTGCGCGTGGACGGCCGCGACATCACCGCGCTCACCGGCGCCGAGCTGCGCCGCGAGCGCCAGAGCATCGGCATCATCTTCCAGCACTTCAACCTGTTTCCCTCGCGTACCGTGGCGCAAAACGTCGCGTTCCCGCTGGCCAAGCTCGGCCTCTCCCGCGAGGAGATCGACGCCCGCGTGACCGAGCTGCTCGCGCTTGTGGAGCTCTCGGACAAGGCGGCCGCCTACCCCGAGCAGCTCTCCGGCGGCCAGAAGCAGCGCGTCGCCATCGCCCGCGCGCTCGCCACGCGCCCCAGCGTCCTTCTGTGCGACGAGGCCACCAGCGCGCTCGACCCCACCACCACGCACTCCATCCTCTCCCTGCTCAAGCAGCTCAACCGCGACCTGGGGCTCACCATCGTGGTCATCACCCACCAGATGAACGTGGTGAAGGAGATCTGCGACCGCGTGGCGGTGATGGAGCGCGGCCGCGTGATCGAGTCCGGCCCGGTCTACGACGTGTTCGCGAACCCGTCGCGCGAGCTCACGCGTGAGTTTATCTCCTCCACCTCCACGCTCACCCGCGTGAACGAGCTGGTGGCCGAGGGCAGCCCCGTGGTGGCGCTGCGCCCCGGCGAGGTACTCGTGCGCCTCAACTACCAGCGCCGCGATGTGAACGAGCCCATCATCAGCTCCATCTCGCGCAGCTTCGACATCGACGTGAACATCATCTTCGCCGACGTCGAGGTGGTGGCCGATGCACCCATCGGCGGCACCGTCGCCATCCTTTCCGGCACGCGCGACCGCGTGGACGCCGCCCTTGCCTACCTGCCCCAGAACGAAAACGTTCGCGTCGAGGTGATCGCTGATGCTCGCTAACATTTCCGCATTCATTCCCAACGTCGTGGCCCAGTGGGACACGTTCATCTCCTCCATTTGGGAGACGCTGCTCATGCTCGCGTGGTCCGGCGTGTTCGTGTTCGTGCTCGGCGGAGTGCTGGGCGTGGCGCTCACCGTCACGCGCGCCGGCGGCATCTTGGAGAACCGCCCGCTGTGGCAGGTGCTCGACAAGGTGACCAACGTGTTTCGCTCCATCCCGTTCATCATCCTGCTGGCGGCGCTGCTCCCCGTTTCGCGCCTCATCATGGGAACCGCCATCGGCGTGCCGGGCGCCATCGTGCCGCTCGTAGTGGGCGCCATCCCATTCTTCGCCCGCCAGGTTGAGGTGTCGCTCGCCGAGGTTGACCCCGGGCTCATCGAGGCGGCCGACGCCATGGGCCTGGCTCCGCTCGACATCATCTGGCGCGTATACCTGCGCGAATCCGTCTCGAGCCTGGCGCGCGTAACCACCGTGACGCTCATCTCGCTGCTCAACCTTACCGCCATGGCCGGAGCCGTGGGCGCCGGCGGCCTGGGCAACTTCGCCATCCAGTACGGCAAGGACCGCAACCAGCTCGACGTAATATACGTGACCGTGGTGGTGCTCGTGATCATGGTCTCGCTCATCCAGATTGTGGGCAACGCGATGGCCAAGCGTTCGAGCGACGAGCACCGCGCCGCCGCAGCGGCAGCGGCCGGCAACGGCACGGCCACGGGCACCGGCACCACGGGCTCGCACACGCGCCGCAACGTGATCATCGGCGCGGCCGCCCTCGCCGTGGGCTTTGGCCTCTACTTTGCGGTAAACGCGCTCACCGCCGCGCCCGCCTCCGAGCGCTTGACCGTGAAGATGGGCGTTACCGGCACCATCTACGAGGAGCTTTACGCACCGGCTAAGAAGAAGCTCGCCGCCGAGGGCATCGACCTGGAGATCGTGCAGTTCTCCGACTACACCACGCCCAACGCTGCGCTGGCCGACGGCGACATCGACCTCAACAGCTTCCAGCACCGTATCTTCTTCGCCACCGAGCTTGAGAAAAAGGGCTACAAGCTCTCCAACATCGGCAACACGTTCGTTCAGCCCATGCACCTGTACTCGGCGAACGTTGCGTCCGTGGACGAGATCGCCGACGGCGCCAAGGTGGCCATTCCCGACGACGTGACCAACGGCGGACGCGCGCTCAAGGTTCTCGAAGCCGCGGGGCTCATCCAACTTTCGGACGCGGCTGGCTTCAACCCCACCGTGGCCGACATCACCGCCAACCCACGTGGAATCGAGATCGTGCAGCTCGCCGCCAACAACATCCCCTCGGTGCTGCCCGACGTCGCCGCCGCCGTGGTGAACGGCAACTACGCCATCGACAACAACCTGTCGCACGACGACATCATCTTCGAGGACACGAGCATTAGCGACGAGCAGTACTGGAACCTCACCGCCGCGCGCACCGAGGACCTGAAGGACCCCGAGAAGGTGGAGGTGTACCGCAAGGTTATCGAGGCGTACCAGTCCGCGGATACCGAAGGCGTATACGACAACACCTACGGCGGCAACTTTATCGCCGTAGGCTGGGACCAGGACCTGCTCTCCAAGGCCGTAACGGACGCGAAGTAGGCAGCGCGTAAGAAATCCGCTCCCGCACACACCCAAGCGAAGGGCCTCCCGGCACGCGACTCAGCCGGGAGGCCCCATTCAGTTTTCCGTCCCGCCGCAACCGGCAGCAAAAGCCGTCTACACCCCTTACCCTCTGGCGAGCTCCGCAAAAAACAGCCCCACGGGCATATTTCAAGCAACCCTCAAAATAGTTTTTGACAAACGTCGACCGCCGTGAGGGAGCTGATTTCCCTCGCGGCGGTCTTCTAACAGAAAAAACCAAGTGAGTAGACTTTTTGCAGGAGGCCGAGCACGCCCCAAAACGCCGGCGCTCTGACCTGGGGTTTTACTGAGCATTTGTCGCGATGTGCTCGACAAATCCAAAAAAGTCTACTCACTTGCATCTAAGACGCACCAGATAGGGGCAAAAAACCGCCGCGAAAGGAATCCGGCTCCCTTCGCGGCGGCTATTAGCGCTGGTTTTGCGACGGCTTTGCCCGCTTGTTACTCGCTGTAGCGGGTGGCGATGGCAGCTTGCACCATGCCAGCGCTCATGAGGTAGGTCACCAGGAAGTAGCCGCCGTAGGCTGCCAGGAAGATCGCGCAGGTGAGACCCACGGTGCCGCCGATGCTCATGTCGCCAAACGTACTCACCAGCTCGATAATCACCTTAAGTGCCACAAAGGAGTGCGCCAGGCCCACTGCCAGCGGGAACAGGAAGAACACCGCCTGCTGCGCCATCACCGAATGACGGATCTGGCGGTCATCGCAGCCAATCTGCGCCAGCACACGATAGCTGCGGCTGCCGTCGGCCACATTGGAGAGCTGCTGGATCGACAGTATCGCCGCGCACGCAACGACCAGTACAAAGCCAATGTAGATGGCCAGATAGCTAATCATGCCGTTCATTTGCGCTGCTTGCGTGTACATCTCGGAGCGTGTGATGAAGATTCCCCATGACCCTGGCTCCTTGCCGTCAACGAGCAGATTGTCGAGCACAGTGTATTTAATGCTCTCGTCTGCCTCGGTCGTATCCATCCCCTGTTTGTAGTTAACGAGCAGGCTACTGGAATACGGCTGCAGATTAAGTTGGGACAACAGCTCGTCGGCAACGACGACGGTACCCGGATTACTGCCCATCGCCGAGTTGGCGATGGCCGCCGTGTCCTTGTCCGACTTATCGGTTGCGGGCTTGAGCTCATGCCCGCCCAAGGTGAGGGTATGGCCGCCGGCCATGTACTTGGTGTACAGGTCGCCCAGCTCACCGCCCATATCACACGTAAGCAGGTACTGGTCGCGGCCAATGCTCACCGGCTCCTCGCCCATCATCTGGCGCAGTTTGTTGTACTGGCTCGCCGGCGTCACAAACAGACCCATCGTATCGGCATTGCTACCCCCGAGCGCCTTGGGGAGCTTTTCGCCCATGGTCTTGCACATCTCACCCGCAGACACCGAAGGATTCGAACCGCCAAACGGGTAACTCAGATACGAATCGATCTGAACATGCTCACCGGAAACATCGGCGATATTGACCTTCTTGCCGGTCTCGTCGTTGTTGTCCGCCGACTTGCCCTTGCCGTGCCATGCGGAGTACAAATCGACCGTTGTATCGGCTAGCACCATGCGGTCGGCTTCAGACGGATTGACATACTCTTTGTAGTAGTCGAGCGTATCGGGCGTGTAATAGACATACGTCTGAGACACATCAACAGGGTTATAGCGCTCCAGGTTCTCGTTCATCACGTTGGCAATCGACATACCGCACGTCACCGAGGTGATGGCCAAAAACAGGAGCATCGCGATGACGCCCATCGAAAAGCACACCGTGTTGACCTTGGCCGCAAGCTGGCGCACGGTAAACATGTTGAGGCCGCGCCAATACACGCCGCGCAGGCTCTGCAGCAGCTTGATGAGCATGCCCGAGAGTCCCCAGAACAGGGCAAAGGTGCCCACGGTAACCATAGCGGTCGTAATACCAAACTGGCTCATGGCCTCTTGCAGTTTGCTGTCCGTCGCGGTTAGCGGGAACCCATCACGTAGCAGACGGTAATAGGCCACGCCCACAAGCACCACGCCCACGGCAAAGATGGCAATCGCGATCCAGGGGTTGCGTGTCTTGATGCTCTCGTTGCGACGCTCGGCACCCATAAGCTCGATGAGTTTGGTACGACGCACGGCGCGAAGGTTCAGCAGTAGCGTGAGCACAAACATTACGAGCATGCAGGCAAGGGTCAGGTTGAACGCATGCACCGAGAAAAAGAAGTGGAAATTGGCGATCTGTGTCTTAAAAAGCGAGGCCGTAAAGAACGTCATGAGCTGGGAGAGTCCCACACCCAGCACAATGCCAGCGACAAAGGCCACGACCGACACTATCACGGTCTCGAGCGCCATGATCGTGGCGACGCGCCCACGCCCCATGCCGAGCACCTGGTACAGGCCAAACTCCTTCTTGCGGCGTTTCATGATGAAGTTATTGGCATACACCATCAAAAAGGCCATGACACCGGCCAAAAAGTACGTCAGGTCGCCGAGTATGCTGCCCATAACCTGCGCCAAGCCCTCTTCATCGATTCCGGCGATGTCGACCTGCATCGAGATGGTGTTAAAGGCATAGAAGACCGTGACGCCCAGGGTGAGCGTCAAAAGGTAGACGAGGTAGTCGCGGCCGGCACGGCGGACGTTGCCCCAAGCGAGTTTACAGAGCATCGGAGCCCTCACCGCCCATCATGGCAACGACCTCCATAATGCGGTCGAAGAACTCGCGACGGTCGGTGTCGCCGCGGCGCAGCTCGGTGAAGATCTTGCCGTCGCGGATAAACAGCACACGGCTCGTGTAGCTGGCGGCAAAGCTGTCGTGCGTGACCATGAGCACGGTGGCGCGCAGGCGGCGGTTAAGGGCCTCCAGGCTCTCGAGCAGCAGACGGGCGCTCTTGGAATCGAGGGCGCCGGTGGGCTCGTCGGCCATGATCATGGTGGGGTCGGTGACGAGCGCGCGAGCCGCGGCAACGCGCTGCTGCTGACCGCCGGACATCTGGTAGGGATACTTGTCGAGCACCTGACTGATGGACAGGCGCGCTGCCACATCCTGC
>JAXKFZ010000183.1:0-2803 GCA_036550635.1 Collinsella sp.
CGTGGTGACGGCGGCGTTTGCGGTCATCATGTTTTGGCAAAACATGCGTATGCGCGAGGTCTTTAGCGACAACCGCAAAAAGATCAGCGGCATCAATGCGCAGCTGCAGGATTCGCTGGCGGGCATGCGCGTGGTCAAGAGTTTTGCCAATGAGGAGACCGAACGCTTCAAGTTCCGTGCCTCCAACAATCGCTATCTTTCGTCCAAGGAGAACATGTATCACGCCATGGGCGTCTATACCGCGACGTATGGCCTGCTCTCGGGTGTGCTCTATGTGATCGTGGTGCTGCTGGGCGGCTGGCTGGTCGCCCAGGGACAGCTGCAGGCGGTCGATATGGCGACCTTTGCACTCTATATTTCGCTGTTCTGCACGCCGCTCGAGACGCTCGTCAATTCGGCCGAAACGTATCAGAAGGCCATCGCCGGCTTTAAGCGTATGGACGAGGTGCTCTCGACCGCGCCGGATATCCAGGACAAGTCGGGCGCCACGGATCTGCAGGTGACCGCCGGCGCCGTTGATTATCGCGACGTGTGCTTTAACTACGAGGATGTTGAGCTGGGCGAGGGCGATGCCGACGAGCGTCCCGTTATCGACCATATGGATCTGTCCATCAAGCCCGGGCAGACCATCGCTTTGGTTGGCCCTTCGGGCGGTGGCAAGTCCACGACCTGTTCGCTGCTGCCGCGCTTTTATGACGTGGCTACCGGATCCATTAGCATCGACGGTCAGGACGTGCGCGATGTGACGCAGCAGAGCCTGCGCCGCGCCATCGGCCTGGTGCAGCAGGATGTCTACCTGTTTGACGGTACGATTGGCGAGAACATCGCCTACGGCAAGCCGGGTGCTACGGCAGAAGAGATCGCCGAGGCGGCCCGCCGCGCCAATATCGATACCTTTATCGAATCGCTTCCGCAGGGCTACGACACCGTGGTGGGCGAGCGCGGCAGCCGTCTTTCGGGCGGACAGAAGCAGCGCGTTGCCATCGCGCGCGTGTTTCTCAAGAACCCCAAGATCCTGATTTTGGACGAGGCGACGAGTGCTTTGGATAACGAGAGCGAGGAGGCGGTGCAGGCGTCGCTCGAAGAGCTGGCACGCGGCCGTACCACAATCATCATCGCCCACCGCCTTTCGACCATTAAGCATGCTGACGAGATTGCGACCGTTGAGCATGGTCGCGTTGTGGAACGTGGCACGCATGAACAGCTTCTCGCCCGTGGCGGCACCTATGCCCGTTACTATCGAATGCAGTTCGAAGGTGCGCGTGCGCACGAGCTCGACTGATTGATATGACAGGAAGTTTATGGCTGACAAGAACCCTTTGACTCCGGAAGAAGTGACGGAGTTATTCTCCGAAATCGATGCATCCGGCGTCTTGGATCCCACGCTCGCCAAAAAGCGTACCGAGCGCATGCGTGAGAAGGAGGCTGCGGCCAAGCGCGGTGACAAAGCGGCGCTAGCGCAGCTGCGCAGCGAGGACCGCGCGAGCCAGGCAAAACATATCGACCCGCTGTCCGAGGACGATCCTTCGGGCTCGCAGGTGAGCCATACCATTACAAAGACCGCGATGGCCGTGGTCATCGGTATTTTGGTGCTGATCGTGGGCATGCAGATCGGCTACGGCGTGATGCGTCGTCTGAACACCGCGAACCTCTCCGAGAGCGTTTCGGTCGATACCGTTTCGACGGCGCTGAAGGGCGGCCTTGAGTGGGGCAACGGCTTTACGCAGTTCCCACTCGACTTTACCGTCGATGAAGCCGATGAGCGTACGGGCACGGTCGAGGTGACGGTGTTGGACACATCGTCTGCCAACGAGCTCGAGCTGCTGTCCAACGGGCAGATTCAGGCCGCGGCGCTTGCGACCAACGCGCTGCTCAACGATAAGATCGACCGCGTGGTGTATAACGTTCACGCCTATATCGACGAGGATAGCAACATTCAGCACGATTCCTTCTTTGGCATGTTCCCCGCGCGCGGCCACCAGAGCGCCATTTTGACGTTCGTGTGGACCAAGAGCTCATCCAACGCCACGAGTATCGACTGGAAGATGCGCATCGTGAGTATGGATGACACCATCGCCGAGCGCATTCAGAAGCAGGTGAACTCGGTGTCGTCGTTGATTGAGGACCCGGTGGTGAGCCAGACCAAGATTGACGAGGAAAAAGCCGAGCGCGATCTGGAGCATCGTCTGCATGGCCGCGAGATTTTCCGTGGCGGCAAGCCCGATCGCACACCGTCCGAACTGCTGGAGCAGGACAAGAAAAAATAAGACGCCATCATCCCGCGTGAGCCACAAGCCCCGCGGGATGATTTTTCTGGGACGGGGATTAAAAAACATTATGCATAGAAAGTCATAATTATCATTTCGTAAACATTTCGATGAAATTAACGCCATGAGGCATGCTTGCGGTTACAATACCGCGAGGCCTAACTACACACCTTTAAGCCGGTCCTGTGAGACCGGGAAGGAGAATTATGGCGAACAACCATACCGCGGGCGCTGCCGCCCGCACCTTCGCGCCCAGCGAGCTTTGCCAGCGTATGCTGGCCAAAACCAGCAAGGGCACCTGCGGTCCCTGCATCCTGTATCTTGAGGATGGGACCATTTTTTATGGACGTGCATGCGGCGCCGAGGGCACCGCGACCGGCGAAGTTTGCTTCAACACCTCGCTCGAGGGCTACTTTGAGGTCATGACCGACCCGAGTTATGCCGGCCAAATCGTAACCATGACCTATCCGCAGATCGGCAACTACGGTATCGACGAGACCGACGTCCAGTCGGCCTTCCCCGGCGACGCCGTGCGC